>RFJN01000351.1 GCA_003694875.1 Planctomycetota bacterium
GGGCGAAGACCTCCTGCAGACCGGGAAGCCGGCGCAGATCGCTCACGCGACGGAAGTCCTGTCCGGGCGGCGGAGCGCCGGGAGCGGGAGCGGGCGCCGGCTCGTCGGGGCCCGCGCCGGTGCGGAACTGCACGAACGCTTCGAGGGCGGCGTCGCGGTCGATCGGCTGCCCGGCGGGGTCGGTGGGCGGGATGATCGCCCAGAACAGCGCGTCGGGGCAGGTGTTGACGTTGATCTGTCCCGCGCCCCACGTGGTCAGATACGGCAACAGTCCCTCGAACTCCGCCCCGTCCTCGCCCGTACCGCCGAGCAGCACCGCGGGATCGAGTTCGGGCACGTCGAACAGTTCGGAGACGTCGGCGACCGGGCCGTTGCGGGCGCCCTCCTCGTACTCGCCCTCGCGGTCGGTGTCGATGTAGTCGCGGATCCGGGCGGCAACCTCGGGGGCGTCGGGGATGCCGAGATACCCGCACAGATCGCGCAGGATGCGGGCGATCACCGGCTGGGAGCGCGGTTCGGCGAGCTGGTTGACGGGCAGCCGCCGTTCGGCGTCGACGAGTTCGATCCGGATCTCGACGTCTCCGACGGCGGTGGGTTGCGCGACCGCCTCGGACGCCCACGGCTCGCGCAGCGAATCGAGCTGCGCACCGCCCTCGCTCTCGAGGTCGTCGCGCAGCCACGTCCGGGCGAGCGTGACGCCGGAGCGGGCGGCCATCTGGAGCTTGAGATCGTCGCGCGCGTTGCGCGCGATCCCGGCGTCGACCGTGGCGCTGAAGACCACCTGCGACACCATGACGGTGAGCAGGCTGAGCAGCAGCAGCGCCATGATCAGCGCCACGCCCCGCTCGGGGCGGCGCTCGGCTGGCAGCGGCTCGGGCGCGATCCGCCTCATGGTGTCGTGGTTCTCTCCGTAGCGTTGCGCGTTGGGACGCCCGGGCGGGGCGCCGAGTTCAGCCATTTTGCCCGAGCGGCGCCAGGATGCAACGCGAGCACGCGAGCGGCGGCGTTGCGGGGCGCACACGCGGGCGCGCCGCCCGTTCAGGGCGGGCTGTCGTCGCGTTCGGAGAGCTGCTTCGCGAGCACGAGCAGCACGTGTTCGAGCGGGCGCGCCCCGGGCTGTTCGACCCGCCGGCGCACGGTCTCGAGGGGGTAGAGCACGAGGCCGCGAAACCGCAGCCCGAGTGCCTTGCGCAGCGGGCTCCAGGCGTAGTGCCCTCCGTAGGCGCGCCGCAGCAGCTCGCCGAAGTAGAAGCCGGCCGGAAGCAGCAGCTCCTCGGCGTTCTCGTCGCGGACGTACTCGAGCACGCGGTCGAGCACCCGCACCGCGTCGAGGTCGTCGCCGAGCCGCGCGCCCCAGCGCTGCGCGACGGTGTCGACGAACTCGCGCGCGAGCCGCTCGGCGTCGGCGCGGTAGGCGTCGGGCTCGCGCCCCCGCCCCTTGCGGGGCCGCTTCGGCCGGGCTCGTCGGCGGCGTGCCACAGCCGTCGCCCGCCGTTTCAGAGCCGTTCGGCGGCGACGGCAGCGAGCCGCGAGCGCTCGCTGCGGGTCAGCAGCATGTGGCCGGCGACCGCCTCGTCGCGCAGCGCCTGCACGACGTAGCTCAGGCCGTTGGAGGACGAGTCGAGGTACGGGTTGTCGATCTGGTACGGGTCGCCGGTGAGCACGAGCTTGGTCTCGTCGCCGGCGCGACTGATGATCGTCTTGACCTCGTGGGGCGTGAGGTTCTGCGCCTCGTCGACGATCAGGTACTGTCGCCAGATCGAGCGACCCCGGATGTAGGTGAGCGCCTCGAGTTCGAGCAGCCCCGAGCGCAGCAGTTCCTGGATGCGGCGGCCGTGATCGGCGCCGGTGCGACCCTTTTCGCGCAGCAGGAACTTGAGGTTGTCGAAGATGGGCTTCATCCACTGCTCGAGCTTGTCGTCCTTGCTGCCGGGCAGATACCCGATATCGCGGCCGAGCGGCATGATGGGGCGGCTGACGAGGATCTTGTCGTAGACCTCGCGGCGCACGGTCTTGGCGTAGGCGGCCGCGAGCGCGAGCAGCGTCTTGCCGGTGCCGGCCCGCCCCACGAGGGTCACGAGCGGCACGTCGTCGTCGAGCAGCAGCTCGAGCGCGAAGCGCTGCTCGAGGTTGCGCGGTGCGATGGCGACCTGTCCGCTCGGCTCGTGCCGCAGCGGCCCGACGGTGTGCGGCTCGAGGTGGGGGTGGCGGCGTCCGAGCAGCGTCTGGCGCGGGCGGGCGGCGTTGCGCACGAGCACCATCTCGTTGGGCGCAAGCGGCGGCTCGTCCTCGAGCTCGATCTCCTCGTTCTCGGCGAAGCGTGCGAATCGCTCCTCGTCGACGGTGCTCTCGCGCCAGCCGGTGTACAGCCGCTCGATGTTGACCTGCTCCTTCTCGAAGTTCATGGTGGGGATCCCGAGCGCGTCGCTCTTGATCCGCAGGTTGATGTCCTTCGAGACGAAGATCACCGGCTTGCCCTCGCGCTTGAGCCGCCAGGCGGTGGCGAGGATGCGGTGGTCGGGCACCTCGCCGCTGAGTCCCATGTCGGCGACCGGCGGCGGTTCGACGTCGACGAGCAGGGTGCCGTGGCCGCGCTCATCGAGCGGCACGCCGCAGCCGAGCGAGCCGCGGCAGCGCAGTCGGTCGAGCTGTCGCACGACCTCGCGCGCGTTGCGGCCGAGCTCGTCGTTCTGGCCCTTGAACTTGTCGAGTTCCTCGATCACGGTGATCGGGATCACGACGACGTTGTCGCCGAACGCCCACAGCGCGGTCGTGTCGTGCAGCAGCACGTTGGTGTCGAGGACGAAGTGCTTGCGCATGCGCTCTATTGTTCTCCGAATCGTTGCGCGAGCCAAGCGCGCGCGCTCGGCAGGTCGGGCAGACGCCGGTAGGCGGCGATCTCCTCGGGGGTGAGCCGGTCCCGGTACGGCTCGAGCAGCGCCTCGCGGCGCTGCCACTCGAGGATCCGGTCCGCGAAACGATCGTAGCGTTCGGCCGGCGGGGTGGCGAGGTAGAGTTCGCGCTCGGCGGGCTGCATGTAGTCGCCGAAGCGCTCGAGCCAGTAGTCGCCCGGCTGCGTCTCGGGGCTCGGTGCCGGTGGCGGCGCGACGTTCTCGACCGACGCGGTCGCTTCCGGCATGTCGGGCTCCTCGGCCGGTTTCGCGGACGCGGGGCGTTCGGAGCGGCTGCGGTCCGCGCCGCCGCTGCGGGCGAGCACGCAGCCCGCGAGCAGGCAGGCGAGGGCGGCGGTGGAGGCGAGGACGGACGCGAGGCGGCGGGCGGGCGGGGTGGATCCTCGCGAGCGGATCACTCGTTCGCTCCCCGTTCGACCGGCAGCCCGAGGCGGCGGAGCATGGCGTCGATATCGAGGAAGTCGACCTCGGCGGTGGAGACCTCGGCGCGGCCGAACTCGAGGTGGCGCACCGCCTCGAGCGCGACGAGCGCGCGGCCGCCGTCGCCGGCGAGTGCCTCGTTCTTGCGCCGTGCGCCGTCGGCCTCGGCCTTCTTCTGCAGCTCGAGCGCCTTCGCCTCGAGCTTGGCACGGTACAGATCGGCGTCCGCGCGCGTCTTGGTCGCCTCGGCGTCGGCCTGGGCCATGATCTCGGCGATCTTGCGCTGCGCGTCCGCCTGCCGCCGCGCCTTCTCCGCCTCGAGCTGGCGCTTGATCAGGCCCACTTGCGCCTCGGTCTCGGCGACGACCCGGTCGGCCGCGATCTCGGCGTCCTTGGCGAGCCGCTTCGACTTCTGCACCTCCTTGTCCTGGTCGGCGATCTTCTTGGCGAGGATGCGCTTTTCGTACTCGGGGGGGAAGGTGACGTCGCGGATCAGCACCGCCACGATCTCGATGTGGCTGTCGTCGAGATCGTGCTGCAGCTCCTGGCGCGCCTGCTCGGCGCGCTCGCGCTTGAGGGTGGGGTTGTAGAAGTCCTCGGCGCGCAGGTCGCCGAACACGTCGCGGATCGAGCCCTCGGCCTTCTGGCGCACCTGCTTGTGGTAGTTGGCGGGGTCGGCGCCGAAGCGCTTGTAGACCAGGTGCGCCTCGCCGGGCTTGATCCGGTACTTGACGGTGACGTCGACGGTGAGCCCGTAGCCGTCCGAGGTCCGGGGCCGGATCGGCTGGGTGCGGAACTTCCACGGCTCGCGCAGCCGCGAGTCGGTCATCTCGAGCGTCTGCACGGTGCGGTCGTAGGTGACCCAGGTGTGCAGCGGGCCGAGATCGAGGTGCCAGCCGGGTCCGTAGTCGTGCTCCACCACCCCCTTGGGCCCGAGCACGTCGTAGTTGTTGATCCGCACCCCGACCTCGTTGATGCCGACGCGCGCCACGGTCGCCTTGACGCCGATGAAGAACAGCAGCGCGAGGGCGGCGAGCGCTCCGAGGATCCACTGCAGTGTGCGCGCCATGGGTCAGCGTCCTCCCGTCTTCGCGTCGGCTGCCGCGGCGGCTCGCTCGCGATCGGGCGGCTCGGCGCGGCTGTGGCGGAACTGCTCGATCACGCCCTCGACGAGCACCGGCACGCCGGTGAGCCGCAGCCCCTCGAGCCGGCGGGCGTATTCGAGCGCGACGAGGTTGCGGCCTGCGCCCTCGTGCGCGAGCGCGTCGGCGAGCGCCTTGACGCCGGCGGCCTCGGCGCTCAGGCGCGCGAGGGTGGCCTCGGCGTCGTTCTTGCGCTTGTGGAACTCCGCGTCGGCCTCGAGGCGCACGCGCGCGGCGTACGCCTTGGCCTCGAGACGAGCGCGGTCGGCCTTGCCGCGCGCCTGCTCGATGAGCTGCTGCAGTTGGCCGTCGAAGCGTGTGAGCGCGTTCTGCATCTCGCCCTTCGCCTGCGCAATGTAACGCAGCTTCTTCTGCTCGTTGGCGGCCTGTTCGGCCTTGAACTGCTCGACCTCCTGGTCGGCGAGCTTCTTCTCGGTAATCTTTCTCTCGTACGCCGGCAGGAAGTGGAAGTCCTGCACCGCGACCTGGGTGACGATGAGGCCGTGGGGGTTGAGCAGGGCGTTGAGTTCGCGTTCGGCCTGCCGCATCTTCTTGTCGCGCTCGGTGGCGATGTAGAACTCCTCGGTGGTGAGTTCCCCGAACACGTAGCGGCAGATCGCGCGCGCGTAGTCGCGCACCCAGCGGTGCTGGTAGGCGTCGCCGGGGCCGTTCTCGAGCAGCACCGTGCGGGCCTTGCTGGTGTCGATCTCGTAGAAGACGGTGAAGTCGACGAAGACGTCGTTGCCGTCGCGGGTCTTGAGCTTGACGGTGCCGTCCTTGCCGCCGATCGCCTGTCCCATGTCGATGTCGAGGATGCGCTTCTCGATCGTGTAGAAGTCGTTCCACAGACCGCAGTAGATCACCTGTCCGGCGCGCGGGATCTCGGTGATCTCGCCGTTGATGTTGTTGAGCAGGAAACCGACCTCGTCGCCCTGCACCTGCTCGATCCGGAAGGTCTTGAGCACGAACGCGAGTGCGATCACCGCGAGCACCGCGGTGCCGATCTGGCGTACGCGCCGGCGCACCTGTTCCGGCGTCATGGGTTCGGGTCGCTTCGGCTGCATGGTGTGCTCTCCTCGCTCCCCCTTTTCGGGGCTCGGGCGATTGTATGTCGGGGGGCGCGCGGGCGGCAAGCGTTGCTGTGGCGCGCGCGGCTCTGCTAGGCTGGAGCGGGCGGCGGTCGGGAGGGGACGGGACGCATGCGGGTGGTGCTCGGTGTGCTCGCGCTGGCGGCGGGCGCGGTGCTCGGGGCGTTCGCGCTGCTGTGGCTGCAGGGCGCGGGCTGGATCGCGGTGCCGACCGCCGGTGGTCCGCAGGTGCTGACGCTGCGCTCGGGAGCGGCGGCCTCGGGCGAGGAGGCGGAGGCCGGGGAGAGCGAGGCGCTCGAGCGTACGCTTGCCGAGCGGCTCGAGGCGCCGGAGCGCGAGGACTTCGTGCCGCTCGCGGTGGTGCTCGAGGAGGCGCTGTACGAGCGCGACTGGAGCTGGATCGAGGCGCTTGCGGCGGTGGTGCGCGAGCGGGGAGCGGGCTGGGCGCAGGCGCTCGCGAACGCGCACGCCGATGGGCAGACCGAGCACGCGCCACCGCGGGCGGCCGCCGATCCGGCGGCGGCGTCCCCGCTGCTGGCGGTGCGCCGGCTCGAGCGTCGTCTCGAGCGGCAGCGGCTTGCGCTGCGCGACAACGCGGCGACCGAGCTGTCGGGGCGCACCGACGCCGAGGCGATCGCGCGACTCGGTGCGCTGTTGCACGCGGCCGATCCCGAGCTGCAGCGGGATGCGGCGATGTTGCTCGCGCGTTCGGGCGACGAGCGGGCGCTCGAGCGGCTGCTCGAGGCGGTGCGGGATCCCGAGCCGAGCGTGCGGCGGGCGGTGGCGCATGCGCTGGCCGCCTACGACTGGCGCGAGGGGGCGCAGGCGTTGCGCCGGGTGCTCGAGACCGATCCCGACCGCGAGCGGCGTCTCGAGGCGCTCGAGGCGCTCGCGGGCTACGACGCGGTGGTGCTGGGGGCGCCGCACCCGGCGACCGAGGCGATCGCGCGTGCGCTTGCGGATCCCGGCGATGCGGAGCTGCGGGCGGCAGCGTGCGAGCTGCTCGGGCGGCATGCGGATCTCGAGCGGGCCGCCCGCTGGCGCGAGGCGCTGCTCGCCCGGCTGGCGGACGACCCGGTGCGGGAGGTCCGGCTGGCGGCCGCGCGTGCGTTGCGGAAGGGGATCGAGGCGGTGGGGCTCGGGCCGGGGCTGCAGGACGCGGTGGTGCGGGCGCTCGGTGCGACGCGCGACCGGGAGGTGGCGGCGTTGCTGTTGCCGCTGTTGCTCGCGGGGGATCCGGCCGAGGTGTCGGCGCTGCTCGAGCAGCTCGCGGCGGGGCCGGTGGGGCGGCTGGTTCCGGAGCGGCTCGACGCGTTGCGTGCGCGGTTGCGAGCGCGTACGGGCGGACGCTGAAGGCGGGCCCGGGCTCTGTCTGGAAACGCCCCCTGCTGCGATCTCCGGCTGATCAACGACTTGCGGCGTCGCGAGACCGAAGCCGTCCTCGACGTACTCCCGTACGCCTCCGGCGTCTTCGAACCTCGCTCCTCGCCACTCGGCGCGCGCCGAATCTCTGACGACGGGCTCGTTTCTGAAC
>RFJN01000352.1 GCA_003694875.1 Planctomycetota bacterium
ACGTACCACCGGCCACCGCTCCAGGTGAGCTGCCCGCCGGCATTGACGGTGAGGTTGCGGTAGGACTGGTAGTGATAGCCGCCGCTGACGGTGAGATCGGCACCCGAGAGCACGCGCGTGGTGCCGCCGTCGGTCCAGCTGCCGCCGCTCCAGCTGCTGCCGGTGCCCTGCAGCTGCACCTCGCCGGTTCCTCCAAGTGTGCCGCCGCTCTGGGTGAAACTCTGCGTGAACACGCTCGGTCCGCTGCTGCCGTAGATGTTGAGTGTGCCGCCGGTCAGCGCAAACCGCTCGCGTGCGGTGATCTGATCGACGGACGTCGTGCCCGTCCGGTGGGTCACCAGCACGTCCTGCGGGACGTCGAGGGTCACGATGTCGGTGCTCGAGTTCGGCACCGTTCCGGTCGACCAGTTGGACGCGACGTCCCAGTAGCCGTCTGTTGCGGAAACCCAGTCGAATGTCGCCGCCTCGGCCGGCAGAGGGCCAAGGCAGCAACCGGCCACGACGAGAAGCAAGGGGGCAACGGCGCGCGCCGAAAGGTGGCGGGCCGCGTCATGACGACGGTGCCGTCGCATGCGCATGGTGCACCTCGCGAAAAGAGCGATCCCGGATCGATCTCGGTGACGTCAGCGAAGCATGAACCGTGGTTCCACGCGCGACAAGAGGCGAACACCGTAAATCGGTCGATTTACTCGGTTAGCCCGAGGAGTCAGCGTGTCGTTCCGCCTGCCGTCCCGCTTCGATGTGCAGGCCTCGTCGTTCCGGCGAAAACGGCAGGTGCCCCGTCGAGTTGCCGCCGCGGCATGGGCCGGCAGGCGAACCCGGCACGGCAGCCCGGGCGGAGTCGGGGCGAACCCGGCGCGGACGCCGGGCGCAGCCGTCGTCGGTGGTTTCGTCCCCGACGGTCGGCGGTGCACAGGATCGCGGGGCAGTGCCAGAGGTGGGCAGAGAACGGCACTCGGGAGGGCCGCCGGGCGGCGCGAGGCGCGCCGCGGCCGTCCCTGGCGCCGTCGGCAGGTCACCGCGAGCGCGGCGCTCTGCCGGTACAAATACGGGTCAGCCCAGTTCGCGGCCGGTCTTGTTCTGCAGCCACTCGGCGCAGAAGAGGTTCATGCGCTCGAGCACCTTCGGGTCGCCGGCCGGCTCGCCGAAGAACTCCTCGTACAGCGCCGCGAGCAGCTCCTTGCCGTGCTCCCGCAGCTCCGGCGGCAGCCGCAGCGTCAGCTCGCCGTGCACGTTGTCCCAGGCGACGAAGCCGCTGCCGCCGCCGCCCTCGCCCCCCTCCTTGCTCGCGAGGTACTCGTCGTAGCTCTCGGGAAACTGGTCCCGGATGTAGTCGCCGCCGCCGAAGGTTCCCGACATCGCTCGCACCTCCTCCGATCAGTCCCAGACCGCGCCGGCGGTGCTCGCCTTGGCGAACGAGGTGCCCGCGTGCCGGCCGCCGCGCAACACGGCGCCTTCGAGGTTGGCGTCGAAGAGCTTCACGTTGAGCAGATCACAACCCTGCAGGTTGGCGCCGGCGAGGTTCGCGCCCGACAGATCGACGTTCATGAGCAGCGCGCCCTCGAGGTTCGCCTCGCGCAGGTTGGCGTCCTGCAGATCGCAGTCCATGATCACCGCCCGCCGCAGATCCACCCGCAGCAGCGACGCGTTGCCGAGCTGCGGATCGGAGAAGCGCACGTGCATGAGCACGGCAAGCGGCATGCGCGCACCGTACAGGTCGGTGCTGATGAAGCGGCCCCCCATGAGGCGCACCCCCTGCATGCGCGCGTTGGCGAGTGAGCTGCCCTCGAAGTCGGTGGAGAACAGGCTCGCGCCCTCGAGGTTGCACTCGATCAGGTCGGTGCCGACGAACCGGCAGCGCTCCACCGAGGCGTCGGGCAGCCGCGCTCCGCGCAGCTTCACGCCGCGGCTGAGCGTGCCGTGCCACCAGCTGCGCTCGAGATCGGCCTGCGAGAGGTCGCAGTTGGTCAGGGTGCTGTCGTGCACGCGCACCTCGGCGAGCGAGGCGTTGGGCAACGCCACCTCCCGGAGCACGTCCTCCTCGAGCGCACGCGCGCGCCGCAGCCGATCGAGCAATTCGTGCTGCGAGTAGCGACCGTATTCGGTCAAGGCTCAGCTCCCGTGTTGCTCGATGTGGCGACCGTAGGTCACCTCCGTCTCGTAGTACTCGCCCGTCTTGCGGCGGTCCTTGACGATGCCGAGCGCCTCCTCGAGCTCCTTGGTGATCTCGAGGCACTTCTCGCCCTTGACCCCCTTGACCTCGAAGCTCACGTTCCCGTCGTCGTCGATCGTGATCTCGATTTCGTGCCTGTTCGCCACGGCTTCGCCCCTAACCCCATTTCCCGATGCGGATGTGGATCTGCTGCTTCTCGTCGACCTTCTCCTCGTCGACGACGTAGCCCTTCTGCTTGATCTGCTCCATGACGTTCTCGTACGCGTACTCCTTGAGGATCTTCTTCATGAACGTCTTCTGGTCGATCCCCGCGTGCGTCTCGAGGTTCTCCCAGTCGCAGACGAAGGAGTACACGTCGCCGGTCTTCTTGATGCCGATGTCGATCGAACTCTTGGTGTCGATCACCAGATCGGCCTCGATCACCTCGTTGCGGTAGCCGCGGACGTGTGTCACCCCCTCCTTGATCTTGAAGCCGAGCTTCTTGAGCGCCCGCTTCAGGATCACGAGGTTCTTGATCTGGGTCTCGACCGTGGTGAAGTGCGACATGTCGTCTCGTCTCTTTCCGTCAATTTCCGGTGTCTGCTGGTGCGCCTCACAGCTCGAGCTTGCGCACCTTCCTCTCCTCGCGCAGCGTCTGCGCCGACGCGAACCGCGCACGCGTCTTCGCCCACTCGCGCATGCCCGTGATGTCCTCCTGCATGGTCGTGCTCAACGGCACGGTGTCGTCGAGCGCCTGCAGGAGAAGCTCGGTGTTGAGATCCATGCCCTGGTCGAACGCGTCGTACAGCGCCGACTTGACCGCCTCCTCGATCTCGGCGCCGGAGTAGCCCTCGGACGCCTCCACGAGCGCATCGAGGTCGAAGTCGGCCGGATCGCGCGGGTGGGTGGGCGTGCTGGCGCGCCGGATGTGGATCTGGATGATCTCGCGCCGCTCCTCGGCGCTCGGCAGATCGACGAAGAAGATCTCGTCGAAGCGCCCCTTGCGCAGCAGCTCGGGCGGCAGCATCTTCACCTGGTTCGCGGTCGCGATCACGAACACCGGCGAGGTCTTCTCCTGCAGCCACGTGATGAAGGTGCCGAACACGCGCGCGGTCGTGCCCGCGTCGCTCTGGCCCGAGGACTGCACGCCCGACAGCCCCTTCTCGAGCTCGTCGAGCCACAGGATGCACGGCGCGACCGCCTCGGCGGTCCGCAGCGCGCGCCGGATGTTCTCCTCGGACGAGCCGACGAGCGAACCGAACACGCGCCCCACGTCGAGCCGCAGCAAGGGCAGTTGCCACAGGTTGCCGATCGACTTCGCCGACAGCGACTTGCCGCAGCCCGGCACGCCGAGCAGCAGGATGCCCTTGGGCTGCGGGAGGCCGAACTCGCGCGCCTCGCGTGTGAACGCCTTGGTGCGCTTGTCGAGCCAGCTCTTGAGCTGCGTGAGACCGCCCACCCCCTCGAGCGTCTCCTGCGGGTGCAGGAACTCGAGCAGACCGCTCTTGCGGATGATCTGCTCCTTCTCCTGCAGGATGACGTCGATGTCGAATCGCTTGTGCTTCACGATCGACTTCGCGAACACGTTCTCGGCCTCGACGGCGGTGAGCCCGAGCGCTGCCTCGGCGATCTTCTCGAGCTGCCGCGGCTCGAGGTTGGTCTCCACCGACGGATCGTCCGCCACCGACGCAAGCACCCCGTCGCGGATGAAGGCGAGTTCCTCGAGATCGGGCAGGTCGAAGTCGACCACCGCGATCTCCTTCTCGAGTTCCGGCGGCACCTTGAGCACGGCCGAGAGCAGGATGCAGGTCTTGCCCGTGCCGCGCAGCCGCTCGGGCATGTCGCGCAGCCGGCGCACGATCGTGGGGTTCTGCAGATAGGGGTGGAAGTCCTTGAGGACGTACACCGCCTTCGTCTCGGTGGCGAGGATGTAGTTGAGCGCCTTGTAGGGGTCGGTGATCTCCTTGCCCGACTCCTGCGAGCCGATCCCCTGCCAGCCGTCGGTGATCGACCAGTGCAGCAGCTTCTTGCCGCGATCGCGCACCCCGCGGCAGTCGCGCAGCGCCTTGAGCACGCGCTGCTCCTCGAAGCTCACGATCCAGATCAGCGGATACCGGGCGCGGATCAGCGACGAGATCTCCTCGATCGATCGCTGCCGGCTCGTGTCCTCGACCTGCAGCTTCTCCGGCTTCTGCAGCTGCTCGATCGTGTCGGTGACGACGTTGTCGTTGGCCATGTTCCGTTCCCGCTTCGTGGTGGATGCGATCGTTCCCGTCTCCCGCCTCGCGGCGCGACGACCCGGTCAGTCGAGCTCGAGGCTCTTGAAGCGCGTCTTGATGTCGTTGAGCGCCTCCTGCTGCGCCTCGGTCAGCGAGGGCTCGGCCGCCTTGCGGCGCTCGGCCTCCGGTCGGGGCGCGCCGGCCGGCTTCGGACCGGGCGGCGGCTTGACCGGGGCGGTCGCGGCGACGAACTCCGAGGTCACCCGCTCGCCGAAGGTGATCTTCTGGTTGTCCACCCGCAGCACCACCCGGTCGTTGTCGACGTGGAAGTAGCCGAGTTCCTTCAGGTTGGGGAGACGGCGCTTGAGCTGGTCGATCAGCTTGGAGAAGGTCAGCTCCTCCTGCTGCCCGCCGACATCACCGAGCTTGCCGTCGCGCTCGCCCGGCAGGTTGAACGGCATGGTGCCGTCGAGCACGTACTGCTTGGTCAGGTAGCTCAGCATGTCGATGAGTTCGGCCTTGTCGAACCGCTCGTACGAGCGGGCGATGTCCTCGATCGTGGTGCGGCTGTTTTCGTGGCGCGGCATCGAATGCGCTCTTCCTCGTGCTGGGCTCCGGTTGGCAACGTCCCGGCGGCCGCCCGGTCGCCGCCGGACGGCGCCCGCGCGTGCGCCGGACGCTCTCCCTCTCGTGACGCTCGATGATAGCCCCGCCCGATGGCCGTGTCAAAACGAGTTCGAGGGGTGTGGGGCGCTTCCAACTCCATGCATTTTCGGCGGTTCGGATCGCGCGGCGGCGCGGCTCGAGCGGGCGGCGAACCCCCCGGTGCGCGCGGGCGCACCCGCCGCGGTACCGCGTCCGCGTCGTGCCGCAGTGCCAAGCGGCAGAAAAGGTTCCGGTGTCGGCAGAGCTCGTTGCATGCGCTCTCGAGCGCCTCTACAATGGGGGCGCCGGAGCGTCGAACCCCCAGGAGGCAGCGCCCCATGACCCAGATCCAGGTCGGTACCCTGCTGATCCGCATGGTTCCCGCGGACGCCCAGCAGCGCAAGCGCGCCCGCCACGTGCCGGGGCTGCCCACGCGGGCGGAGCCGCGGACCGGAGGGGCGGGAACGCAGCGGTTCGCCGACGGGATGCTGCGCCGCCACGGCCTGCGGGCGCCGGCGCAGACCGAAGCCGAGGCCGCGCCGGCTGCTCTCGCCCTCCAGCGCAGCGCCGCACGGCGTCTCGCGGTCAGCACGCGCGCCCTCGCACGCGTCCAGCGCATGCTCGGCAGCACGGCGTTGCACGCGCCGGTGCGCCGCAAGCCGCGGGCGGCGGCACCACTTCGTGCCGCGCGGGGCGCGGGCGGGGCCGGGCGTGGGCTCGAGCCCGCGTCCGTGCCGGAGAAGAAGGAGACGGGCGGCGGCGTCGCGCAGGCGGCCGAGGGCCGTACGGACGCTGCCGGACGGTCGCCTGTCGTGGCGGAGACGGTGCGGGCGGGCGAGCCGGCGACGGCCGCTGCCGGCCTCGCAGGGGAACGCGCGGGAGGGCGGCCTGCTGTCGCCGGGAGCGAATCGGCCGTACGGCCCGACGAGACCGCCGGTGCACGCGAGGCGGGTGCGTCGCGGGTGGCCACCATCGAGAACCCGAAGGCGGCCGGCGGGACCGACGGCGACAGGAAGCCCGTGTCCGGCGAGCAGAGCGACAGGGCGCCGGCTGCGGCCGCGCTGGGCCTGGGGGCGGCGACGGCGGCGGCGACCGGAGGTGTCGCGGCGCTCGACGGTGGACAGCCCGAGCCGCAGCCCGCTGCGGAACCGGGCGCCGCGGCGCGGGGTGAGGCGGTTCGGGGCGAGGACGTGTCGGCGTCGAGCGAGCAGCGCGAGGGCGAACCGGCTTCCGGGTCGCTGCACGCCTCGGACGAGGGGGCGGCTGCCGTCGAGGCCGAGGCCGAGACAGCCGATGCGGAAGCGGAGGTGGTGGCGTCCGGCGGCGCCGGAGGCGCGGGCGGCCAGGACGATGCCGCGCTCGCCGGAGGTGGAGCCGGCGGTGGCGAACTCGA
>RFJN01000036.1 GCA_003694875.1 Planctomycetota bacterium
CGTAGCCGGGGCGGGGACTCCCAGCGCCCTGGAACGAACGGGATGCATGGCAGGGCGCGGTGTGCCCGGTTGATCGGCGTTTTCGTGTTGCGGCTTGCGAACAGGGTCTTGCCGCTTGCTCGCCGTGGGCGACGTTCATGGCGGCCTTGTCCGCGACGAAGTCACTTGCGATTACAGCCCGCACAGACCGCTACCGTCGCTCCGACAACTACGTGGCGCCTCGCGTATTCGAGTAGTGTCCCGCAAGGTGGTGTAGGAAGGCGAGGGCGTGCCGCGTGGGGGAGCGGCTGGCTCTGCCGGGGCGGACCGCGGGCAACGGCGGCCCGCGAGCTGCCGACGCGGTGATCGCCGGGTCGTAGTCGGACGAGTGTTCACGTCCCCACGGCGCCGCACGCCTGCTTTTCCCGTCGCGCCGGGTCCCTCTGGCATCGGAGGGCGCGGGCGGCGATACTGTACGGTTCAGAATCCGCCGCGGAGGACCGCACCGTGAAGCTGACCGGACGGGTGCTGCACCTGCTCGACGATCCCGACAAGATCCGGCGCCAGATCGAGGGCGAGGACGTCGAGCCGGGCGATACCCCCTACGTTTACGGGGTCAACACCGACGCCATGATCTCGGGCCGCGCCTGCACCCTCGGCTACACCCCGGAGGTGCTCGGTCCCTACTTCCTCGAGAACTTCCTCGAGGCGATCCCGAAGGACGGGGTGCGCACCGGCGGCTTCCAGGTCGTGGTCGGAGGCCACGCCTACGGAAGCGGCAGCTCGCGCGAGGTGGCCGTCGTCGCACACCGCGGCGCAGGCATCGAGCTCGTCGTTGCCGACAGCTTCCAGCGCATCTTCCAGGAGAACATGGTCTACAGCGGGATGCCGTTCACCACCGATCGCGGGGTGCTCGCTCGTCTGCAGGCCGGCGAGGAGATCGATCCGCGCGCGCTGTTCCGCGAGCTGCCGCCGCTGTTCCGCGCCGTCGCCGAGGCGGGGGGGCTCTTGCCCTACGGCACGCGCCTGCTCGCGGGCGAGATCGAGCCGCCCTACGCGACCGAACGCCCCGCGAGGCCCATGAACATCGCGGAGAAGATCATCGCCGCGCGCGCCTGGGCGGGGCCCGGCCGGCCCGAAGGGCTCGGCTCGGTCGCTCCCGGCGATCAGGTGCTCGTGCGCACAGGCTTCCGCGGGGTGCACGAGTACACCGCCGGGATGGTCGTCGCCCTCTATCGCGAGGCGTGGGGCGACGCCCCCATGTACGCCCCCGAGCAGGTCGCGGCGTTCGAGGACCACTTCGTGCTGATCTCGCACGAGGCGGTGCCCGAAGGGGTCAAGAAGCTGCGCATGGCGCCCGCGCGCCGGCTGACCGACGAGATGATCGAGGCGTGCGAGCGCAACGGCATCCGCGTGCACGGACCGGGTCGCGAGCTGCCGCCGGGGGTCTGCCACCGGCTCGTGCTCGAGCGCTACGCCCGGCCCGGCGATGTCGTGGTGCTCACCGACTCGCACACCCCGACCGCCGGCGTGCTCAACGCCTTCGCGTTCGGGGTCGGCTCCACCGCCATGGCCTTCGCGCTGCGCACCGGCCTCGTTCCGGTCACCGTGCCCAAGGTCGTGCGCGTCGAGGTCCGTGGCGAGCCCGGTCCGTTCCTCAGCCCCAAGGACCTGATCCTGCACCTGATCGGCGACCCGTACTTCCGCGAGGAGCACTGGCGCACAGCCCCCACCGACACCTGCATCGTCGAGTTCGCCGGCCCCGGACTCGAGCACTGGGACGTCGACGGACTCAGCGTGCTCACCAACATGACGGTCGAGGGTGGACTCATGACCGGGGTGCTCGAACCCAACGCGCAGATCGCGCGCTTTCTGCGCGAGCGCGGGCTCGAGGATCCGGAGTCGCTGTTCGTTCGCCCCGATCCGGGCGCGCACTACGAGCGGGTGATCGAGATCGATCTCGCCGAGGTGCCGCTCACCGTCGCCACCCCCGGCGACTCGCGCAACCGCGCTCCGCTCGCCGAACACCGCGGGCAGCCGGTGCACAACGTCGTGGTCGCCTCGTGCACCGGCGGCTCGGTCGCCGATCTGCGTGCGGTGGCCGAGGTGCTGCGCGGCCGGCGGCTCGCGGACGGGGTCCGGCTCACGATCATCCCGTCGTCCGCCGAGGTGGAGCGGGAGGCCGAGCGCCGCGGCTGGCTCGATCTGTTCCGGCAGCTCGGCGCCACCGTGAGCCCGCCCGGCTGCGGCTCGTGCATCGGCAACGGTCCCGGGATCCCGCTGCCGGGCGAGGTGACCGCCTCGACCACCAACCGCAACTTCTCGCGCCGCATGGGGGCGCCGGGCCCGGTGTTCCTCGTGAGTCCCGCGGTGGCGGCCGCGAGCGCGGTCACCGGACAGCTCACCGATCCGCGCGATCTCGCGCCCGTGCACGCCGAACCGCTCGAGGTGCGCTCCTGAGGCGGGAGCGCACCTCGCAGGGCGGCTGCCGGCTCAGCCGGTCAGCTTCTGCCAGCCGGCCACGAGACCGTGGACCGCGGCGTCGCTCGCATCCTTGAGCATGAGGAGGGTGAGCGCGGGGATCTCGCCGACGTCCCGCAGCATGCCGCCGGCCACCTTCAGGGTGCCCTCGGCAAAGCGCTGCAGCGGCGAGTCGAATGCGTTGTCGACCGTCGTCTGCGTTGCCGAACGAAGCGCGGCCAGCGTCTGGTCGGGGGCGAAGCGGGCGCCCACGTCCGCGAGCATCTTCAGGTTGTTGCGGGCCGAGGCGCCGTGGTCGATGCGCCAGCCGATCTCGATGCCGTCCGCTCCCCACTCGCCCTGCATGCGCTCGACGGTGTCGGGATCGTAGCGGCTCCAGCCCTCGTGGCCCCCGGGGTTGTTCGTGATCCGCCCGTCCATGGGCTGCTCCCTCCTCTCTCGTCGTTGCTGTCCGCGTCCGTTCGCCGGTCGGCCCCCTCGGCCGAACCGGTCCCGTGTGCGCCGTTCGCCGCGCACGGCTCGTGGCGGCCGCCGCCGGCCGGTGCGAGGGCCTCGCTTCTCGACGGGCAACGGCCGGTCGTCGCCACCTCTCGGTTGCCGTGCCGCTCGCGTTGCCCGGCCACCGGCCGCGGCCACCGCGGCTCGTTGCAGCGAATCGCCACGCGCGACGTCCCACGCAGAAGGCGGGCCGGTTTTTTTGGCCGGGTGGTCCAGCCCCTGGGGATCACGGATCCACGTCGGCGAGCTCTCCCTGCGCCACGCGGTCAAACTCGTCGATCGGAATCGCATGGGACGTGGTGAAACAGATTCCGGTCAGCCGCGTGAGACGAATCGAGAGACGCATCGCCTCGGCGCTGCCCGGCAGATCCACGATCAGGCACACGTCGCGCTCGCCGAGCAGCGCATAGATCTCGCGCACCCGTCCCCCGCAGCGCGCGATCTCCTCGCGCACCTGTTCGGTCCGCGCCGCGCTGATCCCGCGGATCGCGTCCGGGGTGTACGCGCCGAAGAGAAAGTAGGTCGGCATGCCCGCTCTCCGTCCCCGTTCC
>RFJN01000353.1 GCA_003694875.1 Planctomycetota bacterium
GCCGCGCTCGAGGGGCTGTTCGCACGCCTCGGGCAGCCCGGCGCGGACGGTGACGGAGCCGAGGGTCGCGACGGGCTGCGCTACCTGCTCGCGCTCGAGCTCGTGCGGCGTCGCCGGCTCGAACTCGTCGACCTCGCGCGCGAGGGCGGGGCGGACTGCATCGTGGTGCGCGCGGGCGGGGACGCCGAGCTGATCACGATCCCGGCGCCCGCACTCGGCGAGCAGGAACTGCGCCGGCTCGGACGCGAGCTGACCGAGGAGCTCGGGCTCGGCGGCGTGGCGGGAGAGCGGTCGTGACGGGCCGGCGGCGGGGCGCGGTGTGCGGGGCGGCGCTGCTCGTGCTGCTCGCCGCGCTCGCGCCGGCGGTGGCCGCGGAGGTGGTCGAGCGCGTGGTCGCCGAGGTCAACGGCAGCCCGATCACGAGCCGCGATCTGCGCCAGGCGCTCATGCTCGACGAGCAGTGGCTCATGCTGCGGCAGCGCAGCGGCTCGTACGCGGTGCGCGAGATGCAGCGACGCGTCGAGCGCCGGGTGCTCGAGCAGCTGATCGACGAGATCCTGCTCGTGCAGTACGCCCACCGGCTCGGGCTGCGGCTCACCGACGCCGAGCGCACCGAGGCCGATCGCGCCTTCGACGAGCGCGCGGTGGCCGACTTCGGCTCGCTCGAGGCGCTGCGCTCGATGCTCGCCGAACGCGGGGTGCCGCTCGAGGTGCTGCGCGAGCGGCACCGCAACGGCTACCTGATCCGCAAGCTGCTGCAGCGCGAGATGGCGACCGGCGACGGGTTCGTGCGCCCGGTCGAGATCCGCCGCTACTACGAGCTGCAGCGGGCGCACTACGAGCGGCCCGGCAAGGTGGTGCTGCGCCACATCCTGATCTCGAAGCGGCGGCACGGCGACAAGCGCGCGCGTGCGCTCGCGCAGCGGATCCTCGAGCGGCTGCGGGCGGGCGAGGACTGGAACGCGCTCGCACGCGAGTTCTCCGACGGCGCGCGGGCCGAGGAGGGCGGGCGCATGGAACTCAAGCGCGTCGACGAGATCGGGCTCACGCCGCTGCGCGAGGCGGTCGCGCGGCTTCGGCCCGGCGAGATCTCGGGGCTGATCGACACCCCGCGGGCGGTGCTGATCGCGCGGCTCGACGTGCTCGAGCCGCCGGCGCGGCGCTCGTTCGAGGAGGTGCAGGACGAGATCGCGCTCGAGCTGCGCACCGAGCGCCGCCAGCAGGCGCTGCGCCGGCTCAAGCAGCGTCTGCGCGCGCAGGCCACGATCCGGCTGCACCTCGAGGACTGAGCGCGAGGGCGGCGCCCACACGCGGGCGCACGCGGCGGCGGGGTCTTTCCCGCGCCGCGCACGCCGCTATGATCGGCGACGACGCTGCGTCTCGAGGGAGAACGAACGTGTCCGGCACCCACCGCTGTCGTCTTCTCGCCACCGTGGCGGCCCTGACGTTGCTGTCCGCGGCGACCGGAACCGCGCGCGCCGGGGACGGCGACGCGCCGCGGGCGGTCACCGCGACGAGCGCCGCCCGCCCGGTGCTCGCCCTCTCGCTCAAGGAGGCCATCATCCGCGCGATCCGCAACAACCCCGACGCCGATATCGCGCGCATCGATCTCTCGATCGCCTACGAGGGCATCGACGAGGCGCGCGGGGTATTCGACCCGCTGTTCCAGGCGGGGGTGGGAGGCGGTCGCAATCGCGATCCGAACTTCAACGCACCGCTGCCCGGCACGAACGTGACGATCTCGGGTCTGCCGCCAGGGCTCACCGTCAACCCCTCGACGCAGTTCAACTGGAACGGCGGCTTCGGCTGGCGCAGCCCGCTCGGCACCGACCTGTCGCTGCGCTACGACTTCCAGCGCCGCACCACCCAGAGTCGCTTCCTGCTCAATCCCACCGTGACGCCGTCGGGCGGGATCAACGTGACGCAGCCGCTTCTGCGCGGCTTCGGCATCGACGTGAACAAGGCGGCGATCACGATCGCGCGCACCCAGCGCGACATCGCCGCCGCCCAGCTCGACAGTTCGCTGCAGGAGCTCGCCTTCCAGGTCGAGCAGGCGTACTGGCTGTATCGGGGCACGATCGAGGCGGTGCGCGTGGCCGAGAAGGCGCTCGAGACCGCGCAGAAACTGCTCGAGCGCACCGAGGCGTTCGCGCGCGTGGGCGAATCCACGCGCCTCGAGGTGCTCGAGGCGCAGGTCGGGGTCGTGACGCGGCAGGAGCAGCTCATCCGGGCGCGCAACGACCGCGACAACGCGCGCGACGGTCTGCTGCGGCTGATCACCGCGCCGCGGCAGCGCCGCGCCTGGGACGTCGACGTCGTGCTGCTCGACGCCCCGCGGGTGCGCGAGGAGCGGTTCGACGTGCGGCTCGCGCTCGCGCAGGCGCTCGCGCACCGGCCGGAACTCGTCGCGCTCGAGCGGGCGATCGAGGTCGAGACGAGCCAGCGGCTGCTCGCCGAGAACGACCGGCTGCCGCGGCTCGATCTCGTGGGCGGCTGGAGCAATACCGGGCTCGGCAGCAGCCACCACAACGCGCACGAGGCGCTGCTCAGCGGCCGCTACTACCGCTGGAACGTGGGGCTGCAGTTCGAGCTGCCGCTGTTCAACACCCGCGCGCGCGCGGCCGCCCGCGCCGCCCGCGAGCGCATACGGCGTGCGCAGCGGCAGCGCGACTCGCTCGAGCAGCAGGTGGTGCTCGAGGTGCGCTCGGCGATCCGCGACATCCTCGCCGCGCGCGAACGGCTGCGCACCACCGAACTCGGGATCCGGCTCGCCGAGGAGCAGCTCGAGCGCGAGATCGCGCGTCGGGACGCGCAGCTCGCCACCAACTTCGAGGTGCTGCAGCGCGAGGAGGACCTCACCGACGCGCGCAACGCGCACGTGGCCGCGCAGGTCGACTACGCCATCGCGCGTGCGCGCTACGAGCGGGTGCGCGGCAACATGCTGCGGCGCTTCTCGATCGAGATTGCGCCCTGAGCGGCGGTGGACGGCGCATGGGCGAGCCGCGACTGCCGGCCGAACTCGAGCGCGCGCTCGAGGACAGCGGGGCGGCCGAGCGCGGACGCGCGCAGGTCGGCCGCTGGCTCGCGGCGCAGCCCGATCCCGAGGCGGCGCGCGCCGCGCTTGCGCGCGCGCCCGAGCGCGCCCGGACGCTCGGGCTTCTGTGCGCCGAGAGCCGTCTGTACACCGATATCCTGATCGCGCAGTCGTCGCTGCTCGGCGAACTCGAGGCGCGCGGCGCCGCGTTCGAGCGTGCCGCGCTCGCCGAGCAACTCGCCGGGGCGCGCACGCCGGCGCAACTCGGTGCGCGCATGCGGACGCTGCTCGTCACGATCGGCTACCGCGACGTGGTGTGCGGGCAGTCGCTCGAGCAGACGCTGCGGGATCTGTCGGCGCTCGCCGACGCGGTGATCGAGCGCGCGCTCGCGATCGCGAGCGGGCCCGGCGCGCAACGGCCCGCGGTGGGTGGCTTCGTGGTGCTCGCGCTCGGCAAGCTCGGCGGCGAGGAGCTCAACTTCAGCTCCGATATCGACCTGCTGCTCGTGCACGACGACCGCGGCGTGCCGGCCGAACAGCGCTCGGAGCTCGCCGCGCGGTACGGTGCGCTCGGGCGCGCGCTCGTGCGGGTGCTGTCCGGCGGCGGCGGTGCGCGGCGGATCTACCGCGTCGATCTGCGGCTGCGGCCGGAGGGCAGCCGTGGTCCGATCAGCGTGGGCTTCGAGGCGGCGCTGCGCTACTACGAGAGCCGCGGCCGGACGTGGGAGCGGCAGATGTTGCTCAAGGCGCGGCCGGTGGCGGGCGATCTGGCGCTGGGGCGCGCGCTGTGCGAGGCGCTGTCGCCGCTGGTGTTCCGCAGCTACCTCAACGTGCAGGCGATCTCGGACATCAAGGCGCTCAAGCGCCAGCTCGAGGCGCGTGCGCAGCGCCGCGGCGACGACATCAAGGAGGGGCCGGGGGGGATCCGCGACATCGAGTTCGCGGTGCAGTTTCTGCAGCTTCTGCACGGGGGGCGGATCCCGCACGTGCGGGCGCGTGCGAGTCTCGAGGCCATGGACCGGCTCGCGGAGGCGGGCTGCTGGAGTGCCGCGACGCGCGAGCGGGCCCGCGCGGCGTACCGATTTCTGCGCGCGGTCGAGCACCGGCTCATGACCTGGGCGGGCGAGCGCACCCACCGGCTGCCGCGGGAGGGGCCGGCGCTGGCGGCGCTCGCCGGT
Source organism: Planctomycetota bacterium (assembly GCA_003694875.1). Taxonomy (GTDB): domain Bacteria; phylum Planctomycetota; class J058; order J103; family J103; genus J103. Next base: position 4,213 of record RFJN01000353.1, read on the forward strand.
CGGCTCGGCTTCCGCGGTCCGGACGCCGTCGAGCGCATGCGTGCCGAGCTCGAGCGGCACCGCCGGGTGGCGCGGCGGCTTCTCGCCGCGAGCTTGCACGGCATGTTCCGCGAGGCGGAACACGGCGCGCAGGCGGGGGCGCAGGCGAGCGAACTCGTGCTCGATCCCGCCCCTTCGCCCGAACGGATCGCGC
>RFJN01000354.1 GCA_003694875.1 Planctomycetota bacterium
GGCGGGTGGGGCGGTCGCCGCCTCGCTCGCCGGCTGTACCCGCCGCTCGGTCGGCCCCGCCGTGCACACCGGACGCCGCCGACGCTGGCGGCTCGTCTCGAGCTTCCCGAGATCGCTCGACACGATCTTCGGTGCGGCCGAGCACTTCGCGAAGCGGCTCGGCGAGCTCACCGCCGGTCGCTTCGAGGTGCGCGTGCACGCACCGGGCGAGGTGGTGCCCGCGCTCAAGGTGCTCGACGCCGTCGGCCAGGGCACCGCGGAGCTCGGCCACAGCGCGAGCTACTACTACATGGGCAAGCAGCCCGCGCTCGCCTTCGACACCACGGTGCCCTTCGGCCTCGGAGCGCGCGAACAGCTCGCCTGGCTCGAGCACGGCGGCGGCGACGAACTGCTTGCGCCGCTGTTCGCCGAACTCGGGGTCGTGCGGCTGTTCGGCGGCAACACGGGGGTGCAGATGGGCGGCTGGTTCCGCCGGCGCGTGGAGCGTCCGGAGGATCTGCGCGGTCTCAAGATGCGCATCCCCGGCATGGGGGGCAAGGTGATGAGCCGGCTCGGCGTCACGGTGCAGGTGCTGCCCGGCGGCGACATCTACCCGGCGCTCGAACGCGGTGCGATCGACGCCACCGAGTGGGTGGGGCCGTACGACGACGAGAAGCTCGGCTTCCATCAGGTCGCGCGCTACTACTACTACCCGGGCTGGTGGGAGCCCGGTCCGAGCCTCGCCTTCTACGTCCACCGCAAGGGGTGGGAGGGGCTTTCGGCCGAGGAGAGAACGGCGCTGCAGCTCGCCGCTCGCGAGGCGGGCCTGTCCATGGTCGCGGCCTACGACGCGCGCAACCCGGCCGCCCTGCAGCGACTGCTCGACAAGGGGGTGCAGCTCGAGCGGTTCTCGGACGCGATCCTTGCCGCCGCCGAACGCGCGACCGAGGCGCTGCACACCGAGATCGCCGCGAAGGACAGGAGCTATCGGCGCGTGCTCGAGCGCTGGCGCGCGTTCCGCGACGCGAGCCGCCGCTGGTTCTCCACCGCCGAACTCGCCTACGCCCGCTGGGCCTACCGCGCGCGATAGCGAGCGGGACCGGACGGCGCTCGAGCCTCGGGGGGGCGGGTGTGCACGCCGGCGCGCTGCGCTACAGCAGGGCCGTCACGAGTTCGGGCCAGATGAGCAGCGCGGCGAGCACCGCGAGCTGGATCGCGATGAAGGGCGCCACCCCGCGGTAGATCTCGACCGTGCGCACGCTCGGCGGACACACCCCCTTGAGGTAGAACAGCGCGAAGCCGAACGGCGGGGTCAGGAACGAGGTCTGCAGGTTGACCGCCACCATGATCCCGAACCACACTGGCGACATGCCGAAGCGTCCCACGAACACCGGGGCGAGCAGCGGCACCACGATGAACGCGATCTCGAAGAAGTCGATGAAGAAGCCGAGCACGAAGATCGCGAGGTTGGCGACGACGAGCGCGCCCACCCGGCCGCCGGGCAGATCGGTGAGCAGCCCCTCCACCCACAGATCGCCGTCGAAGCCCCGGAACACGAGCGAGAACAGTGTCGAGCCCACGAGCAGCAGCAGCACCATGCACGTGAGCCGGCTCGTGATCTCGGCCGCCTCCCGCACCATGGCGCGGGTGAGCCGACCCGCGAGGGCGGCGAGCACGAGCGCCCCCACCGCCCCGAGCGCACCCGCCTCGGTCGGCGTCGCCACCCCCCAGAAGATGCTGCCGAGCACGATCACGATCAGCGCGAGCGGGGGCAGCATGACGAGAAGCACCCGGCGCGCGAGCGCGCGCGGGGCGAGCGCGCGTTGCTCGGGCGGCAGCGCGGGCGCCAGCTCGGGCTTGCGCCAGGCGGTCCACGCCACCCACGCGGCGTACAGCCCCGCGATCAGCAGTCCCGGCACGAGCGCTCCCCGGAAGAGATCGCCCACCGAGGCGCCGATCTGGTCGGCGAGCACCACGAGCACCACCGAGGGCGGAATGATCTGGCCGAGGGTGCCCGAGGCGGCGATCACGCCGGTGCTGAGTTCGCGTCCGTAGCCGTAGCGCAGCATGATCGGCAGCGAGATCGTGCCCATGGCGACCACCGAGGCGCCCACCACACCGGTGGCGGCGGCGAGCAGCGTGCCCACCACCACGACGGCGAGCGCGAGCCCGCCGCGCAGCGAGCCGAACAGCTGCCCGATCGTCTGCAGCAGATCCTCGGCGAGCCGCGAACGCTCGAGCACCGTGCCCATGAGGATGAAGAAGGGGACGGCGAGCAGCACCTGGTTGCTCATGATCCCCTGCACCCGCAGCACCATCGCCTCGAGGTAGGCGGGAGAGAACTGCTCGACCTGCACCCCGATCGCGCCGAAGATCAGCGAGACGCCGCCGATCGCGAACGCCACGGGATAGCCGGTGAAGATCGCCGCGAGCACCGCCGCGAACAGGATCGGCCCCATGTAGGGCAGCAGCGGATCGATCGGGATCACGGCGTCGTGCCCTCGGTGTCCCCGTCGTCCGAGCGCAGCCGCTGCGCCGCGCGGATCGCGCACGCGATCCCCTGCAGGCCGAGCAGCGCAAACCCGAGCGGAATCACGCTCCAGATCGGCGCGCGCGGCAGTCCGCCGGGATCGGGCGACATCTCGTGCCGCCGCCACGCCTCGAGCGCGGGCCTCCACGAGATCCACACCATCCAGGCGCTGAGCGGCAGCAGCAGCACCAGGTGGCCGAGCAGATCGATCCAGGTGCGCGCGCGCCGCGGCAGCCGCTCGTAGAGCACGTCGACACGCACGTGTGCGTCGTGCCGCAGCGTGTGCGCCGCCCCGAGCAGGATCACCGCGCCGAACAGATACCACTGCAGCTCCACGAGCGCGTTGGAGCTCCAGCCCGCACCGATCCAGCGGCTCGCGTAGCGCAGCACGGCGTTGGCCGCGCCGAGCAGCGCCATGGCGAGCAGCGCCCAGCGTACGGCGGCGCCCACCGCCGCGGTCAGACGCTCGATCCCGCTCGCCATCCGTTGCAGCACGCGCCCCATGGTGCCACTCCGCTCAGCGCGCGCGCCGCGGCACACGCCGTCGTTGCAGCAGCCGCCGCACGCGCGCGATCAGTTCGGTCAGCGAAAAGGGCTTGAGCACGTAGTCGTCGGCGCCGAGCTCGAACCCGCGCACCACGTCCCGCTCGCTGCCCATGGCGGTGAGAATCACCACCGGGAGGCGTGCACCGAAACGGCTGCGGCGCAGCTTCGTGAGGATCTCGAAGCCGTCGCTGTCCGGCAGCCGCACGTCGAGCAGCAGCAGCGACGCCCCCTCGCGCTCGATCGCCGCGAGGGCGGCCGCACCGTCGGGGCAGTGCAGCACCTCGAAGCCCTCGCGTTCGAGCGCGCGCACGAGCGCGGCCGCGAGCATGTCGTCGTCCTCGGCCACCACGAGCCGGTGCCGCGGTCGATCCCCCGCCGGCTCGGAGACGACCACCCGGTTGCGGCCCGCCTCCTTCGCGGCGTACAGCCGCCGGTCGGCGGCCGCGAGCGCCTGCTCGACCGGCAACTCGCTCTCGATCTCGATCACCCCCGCCGAGAACGTGACGTGCACCGGTTCGCCGTCGAGTTCGAACGGCGTCTCGCGCAGCCGTTCGAGCGCTCGCTCGATCGCGCGTCCGGCCCCCTCGGCGGTTGCACCCGGCAACAGGGCCACGAACTCCTCGCCGCCCCAGCGCGCCACGAGGTCGCACTTGCGCAGCGTCGTGCGCAGGATGCGCGCCACCCCGCGCAGCACCTCGTCGCCCGCGGTGTGGCCGTAGCTGTCGTTGATCGCCTTGAAGTTGTCGAGATCGATGAA
>RFJN01000037.1 GCA_003694875.1 Planctomycetota bacterium
CGACCGGGGGGACTGCTCGTCGGGCTGTGGTTTCCCGCGAGCGATCCCGGCGAGAACGGGCCGCCGTATCGCGTGCGACGTGAGGACGTCTCCCGACTGTTTCTGCGCGGTCGCGGCGCGTTCGAACTCGTGCACGAGGAGCAGCCGCCCGACTCCATTCCGCGCCGGCTCGGTCGCGAGCGGCTCATGATCCTGCGCAAGCCGCTGCGCTGATCGGCCGCGTGCGCGGCTCCGATTGTCGCCGACACGCCGCCCCGCTATCCTTGCCCCCATGCGAGCGGAAGATCGACAACGAGCCATCGCGGAGGTGACCGATCGCGTGGTCGCCGACGTGCTGGCCGAACAGGCCGCCGGCGGTCGGACGGTCGAGGACTGGCTGCAGGACGCGATCTACGAGGAGCGTCGGCGGCTCGAGCGGGGCGGCGACGGTTCGGACGCCGACGACCGGCGGTTCATCGAATCGGTGCGCCACCGGCTGCTGCACGCCTCGGAGCCCGAACGCGAGGCGCTGCTGCACGAGGTGGTGCACCACTTCGCGTGCGAGATCGCGGGCAACTTCGATCCGCGCGTCTACCGCTTCGCGACCTCGGTGGTGCCGGGTGCGCTCGCGCTCATGCTCAACGCGCTCTCGCCGCGGCGTCTGCTCGAGCGCTTTCCGCACCTGCCGAGCCTGAGCACGAACGTCAACGTGCGCGGGGCGGTCGACACGGTGCGGCGGCTCGCCGAGCGCGGGACCCTGATCCTGTGCCCCACCCACCTGTCCAACCTCGACAGCCCGGTGGTCGGCTGGGCGCTGCACCACATTGGCCTTCCGCCGTTTCTGTACGGCGCGGGGCTCAACCTCTTCACCAACCCGCTGATCTCGTTCTTCATGCACAACCTCGGCGCCTACAAGGTCGATCGCAAGAAGAAGGCGGCGATCTACAAGGAGACGCTCAAACAGTACTGCACGGTGTCGCTCGAGTACGGCTACCACAACCTCTTCTTCCCCGGCGGCACGCGCAGCCGCTCGGGGGGGGTAGAGCGGCACGTCAAGCTGGGGCTTCTCGGTTCGGGGCTGCGCGCCTACATCCACAACCTGCGTGCGGGCCGCGAACGCCCCGATCTCTGGGTGGTTCCGGCCACGATCAGCTACGGGCTCGTGCTCGAGGCCGAGACACTGATCGACGACTACCTCAAGGAGAGCGGCCGGGCGCGCTACATCATCGACGACGACGAGTCGAGCCGTCTGCGCAGCGTCGCGCGCTTCATGGCGGACGTGGTGCGCATGGACAGCCGCATCTACGTCACCTTCGGCGAACCGCTCGACCTTTTCGGCAACCGCGTCGACGCCGACGGCCGCAGCCACGATCTGCGGGGTCGCGAGATCGACACCCGCCGGTACGTGCTGCGCGACGGCGAGCCGGTGCACGATCCGCAGCGCGACGCCGAGTACACCCGCGAGCTCGGCGCGCGCGTGCAGGAGGCGTGGTTCCGCGACAACGTGCTGCAGGCCACCCACCTCGCGAGCTTTACGCTCTTCGAGCTGCTGCGCGCCCGCAAGCCCGAGGACGATCTGTACCGACTGCTGCGCACCCCGACCGAACTGACGCGGGTGCCGGTGGGCGAGCTGCTCGCCGCGATCGACCGCGTGCTCGCCGCCGCGCGCGCGTTGCGCGACGAGAGTCGGCTGCGGATCGACCCGCGGCTTGCGCAGGCGAAGGCGCCCGAGCTGCTCGAGGAGGCGCTGCGCATGTTCGGCACCTACCACCCCCACCCGGTGCTGCAGCGGGTCGGGGACCGGGTGGGCTCGGGCGATCTGAATCTTCTCTTCTACTACCACAACCGCGCGACGGGCTACGACCTCGAGCCGCACGTGCTCGGCCGCCCCGCGCCCGCGATCGCTCCGATCGACCTCTCGCGGCGTCCGAGCGGAGAGCCGCTGCTGCCGCCGAGCCCGCCGCCGCCGCCGATCGCGCCACCGGTGCCGGCCGGCCGCGAGGAACTGGTCGCATGAGTGCGGCGCGCGGCGAAGCCGGCGTCCCGATCGGCGTGCTCGGCGGCGGCGCGTGGGGCAGCACCGTGGCGCACCTCGTGGCGACCGGAGGGCGGCGGGCGCTGTTGTGGGCGCGCAACCCCGCGACCTGCCACGAGATCAACGAGCAGCACACCAACCGCCGCTATCTCGGCGAGGCGCGTCTGTCCGAGGCGGTGGAGGCGACCGAGCACATCGAGGAACTCGCGAGCCGGTGCGAGGTGATCTTCTGCGCGGTGCCGCTCAAGGGGCTGCGCGAGGTGGCCTACCGGCTCGGAGAGGTGGTGACCGGCGACCGGATCGTGATCTCGTGCTCCAAGGGACTCGAGCACGGCACGCACAAGCGGCCCACCGAGATCCTCAAGGAGGAGAGCTGTCTCAAGAAGGTGGGTGTGCTGTCGGGTCCGAATCTCGCCCGCGAGATCCTGGCGGGACAGCCCTGCGCCACGGTAATCGCCTCGCGCTTCCACGAGGTCACCGAACGCGGCACCGCCGCGATCATGGGACCGCAGTTTCGCGTCTACGCCTCGAGCGACGTGGTCGGGGTGGAGCTCGCCGGCGCGCTCAAGAACATCGTGGCGCTGGCCGCGGGCGCGTCCGCCGGCATGGGCTTCGGCGCCAACTCGCTCGCCGCGCTCGTGACGCGGGGGCTCGCCGAGATGTCGCGCTACGTGGTGCGCAACGGCGGCGATCCCCGCACCCTCGCCGGCCTCGCGGGGGTGGGCGATCTGATCGCGACCTGCAGCTCCGAACTCAGCCGCAACCACCAGGTGGGCCGACGGCTCGCGCAGGGAGAGCGGCTCGAGGAGATCTGCGCGAGCATGGTGCACGTCGCCGAGGGGGTCAACACGACGCGCTCGGTGGTCGAGCACGCGCGCCAGATCGGCTGCGAGCTTCCGATCGCCGAGGCGGTCTACGCGGTGCTGTTCGAGGGCGCGACCCCGGCCGACGTGCTGCGCGCCCTCATGTCGCGTCCCCCCTCGCGCGAGACGGTGGGGGTGTGAGCGGCGTGTCGGCGCCCTACCGCTTTCCCCTCGATCTCGTCGAGCGCGAACCGATCGCACCCGCGTATGCGGGGCCGGTGGACATCTGGGACATCGACCAGACGTATCTCGACACGCGGCTGCGACGCTGGCGGGACCTGATCGCGACCGCGCTCGAGTCGGCGGAGGACAAGCGCGCGCGCCCGGGCGTGGTGCCGCTGCTGCACGCGCTGCGCCGCGGCACCGATCCCGAGCGTCCGTGTCCGTTGTACTTCGTGAGCGCGAGCCCGCCGCAGCTGCGGCCGGTGCTCGAGCAGAAACTCGCGATCGACGGGATCCCGTGCAACGGCATGGCGCTCAAGGACCACCTGGCGCTGCTCGGTGCGCGGCGTCTGCGCGAGATCCGCCGGCACGTCGGATACAAGCTCAGCGCGCTGCTGCTGTTTCGGGCGCGCTGGCCGGCGGGAGCCCGCGAGTGGCTGTACGGCGACGACGGCGAGAGCGATCCGGTGATCTACGCCACCTATCGACAGATCCGCCGCGGCGAGTTGGCGGGAGAGGCACTCGAGGCGCAGCTCGCCGAGTTGCAGGTCGATCCGCGCGACCGCGCGGCGATCGCACGCCTCGCCGAGCAGGCGCAGACCGCGAGTCCCCCCCCGCCCGGCGGATCGGTCGAGGCGATCTACATCGTGCGCACCGACCCCACCGGCGGTCCCGACCTCGACCACCTGCCGGGGGTGTGCGTGGTGCGGGATGCGGCGGAACTCGCACGCCGGCTCGCCGAGCGCGGCCGGATCGACGACCGGGCGGTCGAGGAGGTGACCGCCGCGGTGCGCGAGCAGCAGCCGCGCTGATC
>RFJN01000355.1 GCA_003694875.1 Planctomycetota bacterium
CCGCGTCTCACGAGGTCGCCGCCCCGCTGCGCAGCTTCTGCCCGAGCGCGTCGAGCTTCTGCTTGACCTCCTCGAGTGCCTTCTGTCCGAAGTTGGCGAACGCGAGCAAGTCCTCCTCGGTCCGGTCGAGCAGATCGCCCACCGTGGCGATCCCGCCACCGAGCAGCGCACTGAGCGTCCGGGTGGTGAGCCCGAGCTCGGACACGGGCATGAGGCGCTCGGGCTCGGCGCCGATCACCGGCTCGGTCGCCTGCAGCGACGCCGCGGCGGCCGCGAGTTCCTCGCCGAGTTCGAAGTAGTTCACGAACGGGATCAGGTGCTTGCGCAGGATCTTGCCCGCCTGCACGACCGCGTGCTCGGGATCGATCGTGCCGTCGGTCCACACCTCGAGAATCAGCTTGTCGTAGTCGGTGAGCTGCCCGACGCGCGTGTTCTCGGTGCGGTAGCGCACGCGCCGCACCGGCGAGAAGCTCGAGTCGACCGGGATCACCCCGATCTCGCGGTCCTCGGAGTCGTTCTCCTCCGCGGTGCGGTAGCCGCGGCCGCGCGCCACGGTCAGCTCCATGCGCAGCGGCACCTGCTCGGTGCAGGTGCAGATCACGTGCTCCTTGTTGACGACCTCGACGCCGGGCCCTCCCTCGAAGTCACCGGCGTAGATCTCGCCCTTGCGCTGCACGTCGAGAACGAGCTTCGCCGTCTGCTCGCTGTCCATGCGCACGCGGATGCGCTTGATGTTGAGGACGATGTTGGTCACGTCCTCGAGCACGCCGTCGAGCGAGGTGAACTCGTGCAGCGCCCCGTCGATCTTGACGTGGGTGACCGCCGCCCCCTCGATCGAACTCAGCAGCACCCGCCGCATCGCGTTGCCGATCGTGGTGCCGAAGCCGTGCTCGAACGGCTCGGCGACGAACTTGCCGTACTCGGGGGTGAGGCTGTCGCGATCGAGCTCGAGGCGCGTCGGCAGCTCGAAGCCGCGCCAGCGTGCACGCATGACCATATCGTCGTTCTCCTCTCACAGGGGCGGGGCGGTTTCGGCTGTCGCGGGCGCGTGAGCCAACGCCCGCCGCCTTCTGCGCGTCCCCGCCGGAACGGGCGCGCACCTGCGGGGCGGTCCGGCCGCCCCGCGACGTGCACGCATGCGATCTCTTGCGGTCGCTACTTGGAGCACAGCTCCACGATGAGGTTCGAGCGCACCGGCACGCTGAACTCCTCGGGCTTGGGCAGCGCGAGCACCTGCACCGAGAGCTCGTCGGGGTTGACCGCGATCCACGGCGGAATGCCGCGCTCGGTGGTCATCTGCCGGTAGTCCTCGATAAGCTTCTTGCGCCGCTCGCCCTTGCGCACCTTCACCACGTCGCCCGCACGCAGCAGCATGCTCGGAATATCGGCCTTCTTGCCGCGAATCTCGACGTGCCCGTGGGTCACGAGCTGGCGAGCCGCCGCGCGCGACGGCGCGAAGCCGGCGAGGTAGAGCACGTTGTCGAGACGCCGCTCGAGAAGCCGCATGAGGTTCTCGCCGGTGTCGCCGCCCTGCCGCTCCGCGATGTGGTAGTAGCGGCGGAACTGCCGCTCGAGCACCCCGTAGCTGCGCTTGGCCTTCTGCTTCTCGCGCAGTTGCTTGCCGTAGTCGCTCGGCTTGCTGCGGCGCTTGAACTTGCGGTCACCCGGCGGGTAGGCGCGCTTGGCGATCGCGCACTTGGCGGTCATGCACCGCATGCCCTTGAGAAACAGCTTCTCGCCCTCGCGGCGACACAGCTTGCACTTCGGCCCGGTGTAACGTGCCATGCACTGGTTCTCCCTGTTTACGGGCGGCGGCGCATGCCGCTCGCACCTTCGTCCAGGCTCTCGTATCGCTCGCGCTCACCGCCCTGGACCCCGGCGGTGATCGCCTGCGGCGCGATCAGACGCGCCGACGCTTGCGGGGACGGCAGCCGTTGTGCGGAAGCGGGGTGACGTCCTCGATCGAACGCACCGTGACCCCGGCGGCGGCCAGCGCGCGGATCGCACTCTCGCGGCCCGCCCCGGGCCCCTTGACCCGCACCTCGACCTCGGTGATCCCGTTCTTCTTCGCCTTCTCGGCGCAGCTCTCGGCCGCCTTCTGGGCCGCGAACGGCGTCGACTTGCGGCTGCCCTTGTAGCCGATCGTCCCCGCGCTGTCCCACGCGATCACCGCACCGTTCATGTCGGTGATCGTCACGATCGTGTTGTTGAACGTCGCCTTGATGTGACAGATGCCCTTGGCGATGTTCTTGCGAACCTTGCGCTTCTCCCGTCGCCTCGCCATGCCCAGCCTACCTCATCGCCTTGACGGACTTCTTGGTCGCCACCGTCCGCCGCTTGCCCTTGCGCTGCCGCGCGTTCGTCTTGGTGCGCTGCCCGCGAACCGGCAGGTTCTTGATGTGGCGGATCCCGCGGTAGCAGCGAATCTCCTTGAGCCGCTGAATGTTCTGCGCGACCTGGCGGCGCAACATGCCCTCGACGACGTGGTTGCGGTCGAGCTCCTGCGCGATCCGCTGCACCTCGTCCTCGGTCAGATCGCGCGCCTTGATGTGCGGATCGATCCCCAGCTTGTCGAGGATCTGCTTGGCCTTCGTCGTGCCGATCCCGTGGATGTAGGTGAGCGCCACCCACATCTGCTTGTCGTTCGGGATGTCGACACCCGCTATGCGTGGCATCGCAGTCGTTCTCCTACTTGCCCTGTCGCTGCTTGTGGCGAGGGTTCAACTTGCAGATCACGCGGACGACGCCGCGCCGGCGCACGATCTTGCACCCCTCGCAGATCCTCTTGACCGACGAGCGAACCTTCACGTCTCGTTCCTCCCGTGCGCCGCGCCTGCTGCTGCGGCACCGTCTCCACTCGAGCCGGCGAAGCCCCGGTCGGCTCCGGGCCTCTCACCCGCCACGAAAGCGACAGAGGATAGCAGAGGCACTCCCCCTCCGCAAGCACCGACCCGTGTGCCCACTCGAACCCGCTTCTCCTTACCGACTTGCAGCTCCGTGCTGCGGGCTGCCCCTCACACCTTGCCCACGATCCGCCCCCGGCTCGGATCGAGCGGCGAACGTTCGACGAGCACGCGATCGCCCGGGATCAGCCGCACGAGATCGATCCGCGCCCGCCCCGCGAGCCGCGCCTCGATCCGCTGCGCCCCGTCCTCGAGCCGCACCGCGAACCGCCCGTTGGGCAGCAGCTGCTCCACCACCGCGCGCCGTGCGGCCGACGCACCGCCCGCCTCCCCGCTCACGGCAGCGTGAGGATCCGCGGTCCCTGCTCGGTGATCGCCACGGTATGCTCCACATGCGCCGACAGCTTGCCGTCGCGCGTCACCACCGTCCAGCCGTTGCGGCGCACCCGCGTCTCGTGCGTCCCCTGGTTCAGCATGGGCTCGATCGCGAGCACGAGCCCCGGCTCGAGCACCAGATCGTTGCGCAGCAGCTCGGGGCTCACGAAGTTGGGCACCTGCGGATCCTCGTGCATGGCGCGTCCGATCCCGTGGCCCACGTACTGCCGCACCACACCGTAACCCCGCCCCTCGGCGTAGCTCTGCACCGCGCGGCCGATATCGCTCAGCCTGCCCCCCGCGCGCGCCGCCTCGATTCCCCGCCGCAGCGCCTCGTACGCCGCCTCGATCAGCGCCTGCGCCTCCGCCGACACCGAGCCGATCGGCAGCGTGTTCGCCGCGTCCCCGTACCAGCCGCCAAGGTTCACCCCCACGTCGACGCTCAGGATGTCTCCCTCCTCGAGCCGCCGCCGGTTGGGGATCCCGTGCACCACCTCGTCGTTGACCGACGCACAGATCGAGGCCGGGTAGCCGCGGTAGCCGAGAAACGCCGGCTCGCCCCCGCGCCGCCGGATCAGCCGCTCGACCTCGCGATCGATATCGCGGGTGCGCACCCCGGGCCGCGCCATGTCGCGCATGAGCTCGTGGCACTCGGCCACGATGCGGCCCGCCTCCCGCATGCGCTCGATCTGTTCCGGGCTCTTGCGCGTGGGCACGGTCGCGGCCACCTCAGATCGTGCCGCCACGCCGCGCCCGGATCTTGCCGCGCTTGATGAAGCCCTCGTAGTGGCGCATGAGAAGGTGCGACTCGATCTTCTGCACGATGTCGAGCGCCACGCCCACGATGATCAGGATCCCCGTGCCGCCGAGAAAGCGCGCCATGTACGTGTCGATGCCGATCAGGGTGCTCACCACGTTGGGCAGCACCGCGATCGCGCACAGAAAGCCCGCTCCCACGAAGGTGATCCGGTTCATGATCGCCTCGAGGTACTCGGCGGTCTTGCGGCCGGGTCGGATGCCCGGGATGAAGGAGCCGTGCTCCTTCATGTTGTTGGCGATCTCGACGGGATTGAACTGCAGCGAGATCCAGAAGTAGGTGAAGAAGTAGATCAGCGCGATGTTCAGCGTGATCCCCCAGAACCCGTGCCCGTACGCCCAGTCGACCGACATGAACTGGCCGAGCAGCATGGCGGGCAGCATGAGCAGCGACTGCGCGAAGATCACCGGCATGACGCCCGCCGAGTTCACGCGGAACGGCAGGTAGTGCAACTGTCCGCCATAGACCCGCCGGCCGCGGGTGTGTTTCTGCTGCTGGATCGGTATGCGCCGCTGGCTCTGCTGCATGATCACGACCGCGACCACCACCACCACGAACAGTGTGAGGAACGCGAGCAGCTTGAGCACCCCGAACACGATCTCCTGGCGGTTGAGCGCGGAGTTGAAGATGTGGTCGGTCGCGAAGCGTGACAGCGCCCCCGGCAGCCGCGCGATGATGCCCGCCATGATGATCAGCGAGATCCCGTTGCCCACCCCCGACTCGCTGATGCGCTCGCCGATCCACATGACGAACATGGCGCCGGCGGTGAGCGACAGCGCGGTCGAGAGGTAGAACAGCACGCTGCCCGCGTAGCGGTCGATCACGAGCCCCTGGCTCTTGAGCCAGCTGATCACGAACAGCGACTGCAGCAGACACAACCCCACGGTCGCGTAGCGGGTGAGTTCGTTGATCCGCCGGCGGCCCGACTCGCCCTCCTTCTGCAGCGCCTCGAGCGAGGGGATCACCTTCACGAGCAGGCTGAAGATGATCGAGGCCGAGATGTAGGGCATGATCCCGAGCGAGAAGAGCTTCGCCTGCTGCAGCGCGCCGCCGGTCACCGCACTCGCGAACGCGAGCAACTGCCCGAGTCCGCCGCCACCGGCCCGCTCGAGCATCTTCTCGATCGCCGCGATGTCGACCCCGGGCAGCCAGATCTGGAAGCCCAGACGGTAGACGATCAGCATGGCGAAGGTGTACAGCACCTTCCGGCGCAGTTCCGGAATCCGGAAGATGTTCGTCATCGACTGGAGCATGGGATCCGCCTATCTGCTGGGCGCCGCCGGTGTGTGGCGGCGCCGGCGCGACGAGCGGGGTCCGCCGTCACGCACCGCCGGGTCGGGAACGCGGCGCGCCACACGGCCCCCTCGGCCGCAGCGCGCCGCCCACACCTCGCCGCCGCTACTTCTTCTTGCCCTTGCCGCCCTGCTCGCGCAGCCGGCGCGCCTCGGCCGCCCAGTCCTTCTTGCGGCGACGCGGGCGGTTGACCTCGACGGTCTGGGTGACGCTGCCCCCGAGCGCCTCGACCTTGGCGATCGCGCTCTTCGAGGCGCGCGCGACGGTCACCTCGAGATTCTTCACCGTGAGTTCCCCGTCGCCGAGCAACTTCACGCCGTCGCGCAGTTCCTTGACGAGTCCGACCTTGCGCAGGCTCTCGTGGGTGACCGCGTCGCCGTCGGAGAACCGCCCGTTGAGGTCGGCGACATTGATCACGACGAAGTCGCGGCGGAACAGCGCGTTCTTGAAGCCGCGCTTGGGCATGCGCCGCTGCAGCGGCATCTGGCCGCCCTCGTAGTAGTCGAGGATCTTGCGGCCCGAACGCTGTCCCTGCCCCTTGTGGCCGCGGCCGGCCGTCTTGCCCGTACCCGAGCCGGTTCCGCGACCGACGCGCTTGCGCGGCTTCTTCTTGCGGATCGAGGGAAGGGCGTTGAGGGTCTTGAGGTCCATGGTCGTCTCGCTCCCGTTCGCTCACGCCGGATCCCCGTGGGACCCGACTCGCCTTGCGGGGACCGCGGCTACTTCGTCGCCGCGGCCTCCGTCTCCGCCGTCTCCTTCTTCGGAGCGGGCGGCCAGTTGTAGTCCCCGAGCTCCACCCCGCGCAGCGCGGCGACGCTCTCGCACGTGCGCAGCTTCTTGAGCGCGTCGCAGGTCGCCTTGAGCACGTTCACGGGGTTGGTGCTGCCGTGCACCTTGGTGAGAATGTTGCCGACCCCCGCCGCGGTGAGCACCGCCTTGACCGCCGCGCCGGCGATCACACCGGTACCGGGAGCGGCCGGCCACAGATACACGAGCGAGGCGCCGTAGCGACCGACCACCGGGTGCGGGATCGTCTTCGCGCGGATCAGCGGCACCTTGAACAGCTGCTTCATGGCGTCCTTGACGCCCTTGTCGACCGCGTCCGGCACGCCGTTGGCCTTGCCGTGCCCGATCCCGACCTCGCCGTTGCCATCGCCCACGACCACGAGCGCGGCGAAGCTGAAGCGCCGCCCGCCCTTGACCACCTTGGCGTTGCGCATGATCTTGACCACGGTCTCGGAGTACCGCGCGTCCTCGATCCGCCGCTCGGGACGACCGCGGCCTCGACCGCGACCGCGGCCTGCGCCCTGCGCCGAACCGCCCTGGCCACCGCGTCCCTGACCGCCGCGTCCCTGGCCGCCGCGACCGCCGCCGCGTCCACCGCGTCCGCCCCTGCCTGCACCACCCGTCGCCGACATACCTGCTGTCTCCCTAGAAGTCGAGTCCGGCCTCGCGAGCCGCCTCGGCGACCGCCTTGACCCGACCGTGATACCGGAACCCGCCGCGGTCGAACACCACCTTGCTGACCCCGGCCTCCCTGGCGCGCTCGGCGACCAGCTTGCCCACCGCGCGCGCCCGCTCGAGCTTGCCGCCCTCGAAGCCGGCGAAGCTCTTGCCGAGCGTCGAGGCGGCCGCGAGGGTGCGACCCGCGAGGTCGTCGATCACCTGCGCGTAGATGTGCTTGCCCGAACGGAAGACCGCAAGACGCGGCCGCTCGGGGCTGCCGCTGATCCGCCGCCGGATGCGCAGGCGGCGCTTGCGGTGCTTCTGGTGCTTTTCCTTCACCGACGGCATGCCCGTAGACTCCTCGTGTCTCCCTGGCGGCAGCGCGCTTGCGCCTAGCTGCCGAACGCCTTGCCGGCCTTGCGCCGGACGATCTCTTCCGGTTGATCCTTGGTCTTGCCGTAGCGGATGCCCTTGGCGTTGTACGGCTCGGGGGGCCGGATCCGGCGCACCCGGGCGGCGAACTCACCGACCTTCTGCTTGTCGCAGCCACGGATCAGCACGTTCTGCGGGGTGAGGATCTCGACCTCGATGCCTTCGGGCACCTCGAGTTCCACGTCGTGCGAGAAGCCCGCCGAGACCGACAGGATCTTGCCGCCCTGCTTGAGCCCCGCACCGTAGCCCACCCCCTGGAAGATCAGCCGCTTCTCGTAGGGATCGACCACGCCGCGCACCATGTTGTTGATCAGCGCGCGGGTCAGACCGTGCAGCGCCTTGTGGCGCTTGAGGTCGGAGGGTCGCTCGACCCGCACCTGCTTCTTTTCCTCGTCGTAGACGACCCCCATCTCGGGGTGGAACGTCCACTCGAGCTTGCCCTTGGGCCCCTCGACCGCGATCCGGTTGCCCTCGATCCCGACCTTCACACCGTCGGGGATCGCCACCGGGGCCTTGCCTACGCGTGACATCGCGTCTCCTCCGCTCCTCTACCAGACCTCGCAGAGGACCTCGCCGCCGACGTGCTCCGCGCGCGCCTCGCGGTCCGAGAGCACGCCCTTGGAGGTCGACAGCACCGCGATCCCGAGGCCATTGAGCACCGGCTTCCGATTCTTGATGCCGGCATACACCCGGCGTCCCGGCTTGCTGCGACGCACGATCTGGTTGATCACCAGCTCGCCGTCCGGACCGTACTTCAGGTCGATCTCGATCGCGCCCTGCACCCCGTCGTCCACCTCGCGGTAGTCGTGGATGTAGCCCTCATCCTTCAACACACGCGCGATGCCCAGCTTGAGCTTCGAACGCGGAATCCGGACGCGGCGCGAGCGGTTGCGGACCGCGTTGCGAATCCGCGTCAGCATGTCTGCCACTGGATCGGTCATGGCCATGACCGGCTCTCCTCGCTTCTGTTACCAGCTCGCCTTCTTGCAGCCGGGGATCATGCCCTGCAACGCAAGGTCCCGGAAGCAACACCGGCAGATCTTGAACTTGCGGTAGTAGCCACGCGGCCGCCCGCACAGCTCGCAGCGGTTGAATACCCGCGTCGAGAAGCGGTACTTGCGCAGCTTGCGCGGCACCACCTCACCGGCGGCGATCAGTTCCGCGACGTACTTCAGACGGTCGTGCTTGACCTTCTGGCTGAGCTTCGCCACAGTCGTTCGTCCCTTCCCTAATCCTTCTTGAACGGGAACCCGAAGCCGCGAATGAGCTCGCGTGCCTCTTCGTCGGTCTTGGCGGTGGTGCAGATCGCGATGTTCATGCCCTGGGTGAACTCCATGCGGTCGGCGTCCACCTCGGGGAACACGGTCTGCTCGGACAGCCCCATGGAGTAGTTGCCGCGCCCGTCGAACGCCTTCGGGCTCAGGCCGCGGAAGTCACGGATACGCGGGATCGCGACCGAGATCAGCCGATCGAGGAACTCGTACATGCGGGCGCGCCGCAGCGTCACCTTGCAACCGATCGCCTGGCCCTCACGCAGCCGGAAGTTCGAGACCGATCGCCGCGCGCGGGTGATGACCGCCTTCTGCCCCGCGATCAGCGTGAGGTGCTTCTGCGCCTCCTCGAGCCGCTTGGGGTTCTGCAGCGCCTTGCCGACCCCCATCGAGATCACGATCTTCTCGAGCCGCGGCACCGCGAGATCGTTCTTGTAACCGAAGCGCTGCTTGAGCGCCTCGCGGATCTCGCTGTCGTACTTCTCCTTGAGCCGCGGGGGGGGCGCCTTGTCCACCACCGCCGCGCTCGACCCTTGCTTGGCCATTGCCTTCCGCTCCCTCAGCCGTTTCGCCGTCCGTCACGCCCCACCGGCTAGCCGGCCTTTTCCGCCAGTTCCCGATCGCGTGCCGAGATGGGCTTGCCGTCCTTGACACCCACGCGGTAGCGCAGCGTGCGCTTCTTGCCGTCCGGCCCCTCGACCACGACCGCCTTGCGCCGCACCCGCTGCGCGACCCCCGTCTCCTGCGAGACGAGCATGAGGTTGGAGAGATCGATGTACGCCTCGCGCTCGATCCGACCGCCCTGCGGGTTCTGCTGCGTCGGCCGCAGGTGCTTCCAGACCCGCGCGACGCCCTCCACCGTGGCGCGCCCGCGATCGACGTCGATGTCGAGCACCTTGCCGCGCATGCCGCGGTGGTTGCCCGCGATGACCTCGACCAGGTCGCCCTTGTGGATCTTCCAACGGTTCTTGCTTGCCATGGCTCGTCCCTTCGTGTCCAGCGTTGCCCGCACCCGGGGCTCAGACCACCTCGGAGGCGAGGCTGATGATCCGCATGAAGCGCTTCTGCCGAAGCTCGCGCGCCACCGCGCCGAAGATGCGCGTTCCCCGCGGGTTGTTGTCCTTGTCGAGCAGCACGATCGCGTTCTTGTCGAAGCGCACGTACGAGCCGTCCTCGCGCCGCACCGGCGCCTTGGTGCGCACGATCACCCCGCGACACACCGTGCCCTTCTTGATGTCACCGGACGGCAGCGCCTTCTTGATCGTGACGACCACGATATCGCCCACCGTGGCGTAGCGCCGACGCGAGCCACCGAGCACCTTGATGCACTGCGCCACCTTGGCGCCGGTGTTGTCCGCGACATCGAGACGCGTCTGCATCTGAATCATGTCTGTAGTCTCCTCGGCACCTGCTGCACGGCCCGCGCGCTACTTCGCCGCCCGCCGGACGATGCGCACCAGGCGATAGCGCTTGGTCTTGCTGAGCGGTCGCGTCTCGGCGATCTCGACCAGATCGCCCTCGCGCGCCTCGTTCTTCTCGTCGTGCGCCTTGAGCTTGGTGTACCTCCGCACGTACTTGCCGTACTTCGGGTGCGGCCGCAGGTAGCTGTGCTGCACGGTGATGGTCTTGTCCATCTTCGCGCTCGTCACCACACCCTCGAACCGCCGCCGCTCCCCGCGACGCTTCGTGTCGCTCGCGCTCGCCGCGCTCGCCGTCTCCGTCGTTCCCGACATGTCCTGCCTCGCTCACCCACCTCGCCCGGCCCTGCACCTCGTCCGGGCGGTCGTTTCAGCTCCTCGCAGCCGCCCGCGCCCGCGCCGCCTTGCGCGCCGCACGCGACAGCTTCTTCCGACGCGGCTTGTCGCCCGCCTGCTCGGCGAGCTCCCGTTCGCGCAGGATCGTGTAGATCCGCGCGATCTCCTTGCGCGCACGCCGGATCGCGCCGGGATCGGTGATCGGTTCGGTCGCGGCCTTGAAGCGCAGCTGGAAGATCTCCGCGCGCAGCTTGGCCACCCGCGCCTCAAGCTCCTCCCGCGGCATCGCACGCAGTTCGTCGAGCTTCATCTCAGTGCTCCCTCCGCTTCACCAACCGCGTCTTGACCGGCATCTTGTGCGCGATGCGCCGCAGACACTCCTTGGCCATGAGCGGCGGAACCCCGGCGATCTCGAACAGGATCGTGCCCGGCTTGACCACCGCCGCCCAGTACTCGGGCTCGCCCTTGCCGGAGCCCATGCGCACCTCGAGCGGCTTCGCGGTGATCGGCTTGTGCGGGAAGATCCGGATGTAGAGCTTGCCCTCGCCGCCGAGGTAGTGCGCCGAACCGAGCCGGCCGGCCTCGATCTGCCGCCCGGAGATCCAGCCCTCGTCGAGCGCCTGCAGCCCCCAGTCCCCGAAGACGACCGTGTTGCCGCGGGTCGCGTTGCCCTTGATCCTGCCTCGCTGCGTTTTACGGTGCTTGACGCGCTTGGGCATGAGCGCCATGGCGATCGTCCTCCGAGAACTCTTCACCCAGGTAGATCCAGACCTTGACGCCCATCGAGCCGTAGGACGCCACCGCCTTCGCGAAGCCGTAGTCGATCTTCGCCCGCAGCGTGGACAGCGGGATGCTGCCCTGCATCTGCGTCTCGCGGCGCGCCATCTCGGCCCCGCCGAGCCGTCCGGACACCATGACCTTGCAACCCTTCGCGCCGGCCGACATCGTCAGCTCCAGCGCCCGCTTGATCGTGCGGCGGAAGCTCGAACGCTTCTCGAGCTGCTCGGCGATCGACTCCGCCACCACCTGCGCGCTCAACTCCGGCCGCTTGACCTCGCGCACCTCGATCGCCACCTCGCGACCGCCGGTGAGCTTGAAGAGGTCCTCGCGCAGCTTCTCCACGCGCGCCTGCTTCTTGCCGTAGATCAGACCCGGCTTCGCCGAGTGGATGATCACCTTGACGGTGCCGGCCGCCCGCTCGATCTCGATCTTGGCGATGCCGGTGAACCGGAACTGCTTGTGGATGTGCCGGCGGATCTTCTGGTCCTCGACCAGCAGGTCGCCGAACTCGTGCTTCGTCGCGTACCAGCGGGAGCGGTGCTGCTCGGTGATGCCCAGCCGGAACCCGATCGGATGAACCTTCTGCCCCATGTCTCCTCCTGGCCCCCTAGCTGGCCGCCGCTTCGCTCTCGGCCGGCTGCTCGTGTTCCTCCGCCTCCACCGGCGGAACGAGCGCAACCGAGATGTGGCACGAGCGCTTCAGGATCGGGTAGGCCATGCCGCGCGCACGCGGACGCCACCGCTTGATCGTCGGGCCGTCGTCGACCCGCACCTCGCCGACCACCAGATCGTCGATATCGAGATCGATCCGGTTCTCGCTGATCACGTACTCGGCGTTCGCGAGCGCCGAGCGCACGACCTTCTCGAGCAGCCGCGCCGCGCGCCGGGTCGAGAACTGCAGCTGCTCGAGCGCGTCGTTGATCCCGAGGCCCCGAATCTGATCGGCCACCAGCCGCACCTTGCGAGGCGAGCTGCGCGCCCAGCGGTGCGAGGCGCGGAAGCGCCTGCCCAGCTCGGCCTGCCTGCGCTCGAGCCGCTGCTGCTTGCGCCGCTTGTGGTTCGCCACCATCAATCCTCTCCTCGCCTACCGCTTCTTCTTGGTGCCGCTGTGGCCGCGGAAGGTCCGGGTCAGCGAGAACTCGCCGAGCTTGTGCCCCACCATGTCCTCGGTCACGAACACCTTCTGGAAGCTCTTGCCGTTGTGGACCATGAAGGTGTGCCCGACGAACTCCGGGGTGATCGTGCACGCGCGCGCCCACGTCTGGATCGGAGAACGGTCGCCGGACTCCTTCTGCTTCAGCACCTTGCGCAGAAGCTTCTCGTCGACGTACGGCCCCTTCTTGAGACTTCGTCCCATGTCTTTCCTCGTTTCGCTGTGCCCGCCGCAGCAGGCCTGCGGACGTCGCTAGCCGACGTGCGGTCCCTTCTTCCGCCGGCGAATGATGAACTTCGTGCTCGCCTTCTTCTTGCGCCGGGTCTTGCCGCCCTTGGCCGGAACGCCCCACTTGCTCACCGGCGGCTTGCCGCTCTTGGAGCGCCCCTCACCGCCCCCCATCGGGTGGGAGACCGGGTTCTGCGCGATCCCGCGCACGTGCGGTCGCCGCCCCATCCAGCGCTTGCGCCCCGCCTTGCCGAGCTTGATGTTCATGTGCTCGGCGTTGCCGATCGTGCCGATCGTGGCACGGCAGCGCACGAGCACCCGCCGCACCTCGCCCGACGGAAGCTGCAGCACCGCGTAGCGTCCCTCGCGCGCCTGCAGCTGGCACTTGGTGCCGGCCGAACGCGCGAGCTGCCCGCCGCGACCGGGCTGCAGTTCGACGTTGTGCACGAACAGACCGAGCGGAATGCTCGCGAGCGGCATGCAGTTGCCGACCTCGGGCTCCACCTTCTCGCCGCTCACCACCGTCTGCCCGACCTGCAGCCCCTCCGGCGCCAGGATGTAGCGCTTCTCGCCGTCGGCGTAGTGCAGCAGCGCGATCCGGCAGGTGCGGTTCGGATCGTACTCGATCGAGAACACCTTCGCCGGCACGTTGTCCTTGTTGCGCTTGAAGTCGATGATCCGGTAGCGCTTCTTGTGCCCGCCGCCGCGGAAGCGCACCGTCGTGCGACCGCGGTTGTTGCGCCCGCCCGAGCGCTTGCGCACATCGAGAAGCGACTTCTCGGGCTCGCGCCGGGTGATCTCCGCGAAGTCCGACACGCTGCCGCCGCGGCGGCCCGGCGTCGTCGGCTTGTAGACCTTGATTCCCATGGTGGCCTGTCTCCCCGCCTACAGCACGTCGATCCGGTCGCCCTCGGCGAGGGTGACGATCGCTTTCTTGAACTCGGGCGTGTGCACCACCCCGTAGCGAAGCCGCTTCGGCTTGCCCTTGACCCGCATGGTGCGCACCTTCACCACCCGCACGCCGAAGATCTCCTCGATCGCCTTGCGGATCTCGATCTTCGTCGCCTCGCGGTCCACCTCGAAGGTGTAGGCGTTGTGGCCCTGCGCGTTGGTCGCCTTCTCGGTGATCCGCGGCTTCTTGATCACGTGGTATGCGTCGCGCTTCATGTCAGCTCTCCTTCGCCGCCACACCGACGCGATCGCCCCACAGCTCGAGCGCGGCGTCGAGCCCGTCGCGGGTGATCAGGAGACGGCGGTTGCGGATCAGTTCGTATGCATTGAGGTCGGAGACCGGAAGCAGCGTCACGTTCGGCAGGTTCCGGCACGCGCGCACGAGCATGGGATCCGCCTCGCGCACCGCGATCAGCACCGTCTGCCCCGTGAGGCCGAGCGCCCTGAGCACCGCGGCCACCTCGCGCGTCTTGCCCGACGGCGCCGCAAGCCCGTCCACCACGACCGTCTCGCCGTCGCGCAGCTTGCTGAGCAGCGCGGACTGGGTCGCCCGCCGGCGCGCCTTCTTCGGCATGGCGTAGCGGTAGTCGCGCGGCTTGGGCCCGAAGATCGTGCCGCCTCCGCGCCACAACGGCGACCGGCGGGTGCCCGCGCGAGCGCGACCGGTCCCCTTCTGCCGCCACGGCTTGCGGTTCGAGTACTTCAGCTCCGAACGACCGCGGGTGCTGTGGGTGCCGCGCCGCTTGTTCGCCTGGTACATGACACAGGCGGCGTGCACGAGGCGCGAG
>RFJN01000356.1 GCA_003694875.1 Planctomycetota bacterium
GAGCGCGGGGCGGCGCCGCCGCGGGGGGCGAGCGGGGCTCGTCGCGGTGCTGCTCGTGGGGGCCGTGTTCGCGACGCCGGCGACGCTCGCGGCGGACGAGCCCGATCCGCTGCTCGCCGAGGCGCGCGAGGCGCTCGAGACCGGTGCGTACCGGGAGGCGGCGCGCGGGCTCGAGGCACTGCTCGCCGAGCCCGGCCCGCCGCTCGAGGCGCTCGATCTGTGGGTGCGGGTGCAGCGCGCGCGCGGCCGGATCCGCTCGCTGCGCGAACAGCTCACCGCGTGGGCGCGCGGCGAGGACGGAGCCTCGCCGGCGTTCGCCACCGAGGCCGCGCTCGCGCTCGGGGAACTGCTCGTCGACCTCGACCCGCCGGCCGCGCTGCCGTGGCTCGACAAGGTGCTCGCGAAGCGGCCCGACGATCTGCGGGCACGTGCGGCGCGCCTCGCGTGGCTCGTGTGGGCGGGACGGCGCGAGCAGGCGCGCGCCGAATGGCTCCGGGCGGTCGAGGCGTTCAGCCGCGACGCGGCGGCACAGCGGGATCCGGCGTCGCTGCGCGCCATGGCGCGGATCGCGCAGCTCGCCGAACTGCTGCCGTCGCTCGCCGAGCGTGCGCGGCGGCCGTTCGCCGAGCAGGCGCGCGAGCTCTACCAGCGGGCGTGGGAGGCGAGCGGGCGGCGCGATCCGTCGATCCTCGTCGAGTGGGCCGCGCTGTATCTGCGCAAGTGGGATCTGCCCGAGGCGCGGCGTCTGTTGCGCAAGGCGCTCGAGCGCGATCCGCGACGCGCCGAGGCGCACGCGCTGCTCGCCGAGAGCCTGCTCGAGGATCTGTACGGCGGCGCCGAGCGCTACGACGAGGCGCGGCGCGAGATCGCGCTCGCGCTCGCCACCGATCCGGGGTTGCCGCGCGCGCTGCTGCTCGAGGGCGAGCTGCGGCTCGGCGACGGGCTGTACGACGAGGCGCGGCAGCGGTTCGAACGCGCGCTCGAGCGCGCCCCGCGCTCGCCGCGTGCGCTCGCGGGCAAGCTCGCCGCGCTCGTGCTCGCCGGCAAGTCGGCGCAGGCGCGCGCGCTGCGCGCCGAACTCGATCGCAGCCTCTCGAGCACCCGGCGCGCGGAGCTGCTGCGGCGGCTCGCGGCCGCGCTCGACAGCCGCTTCCGGTATCGCGAGGCGTACGACGCCGCGCGGGCGGCGGTGGCCGCCGACGCGCTGTACCCCCCCGCCTGGGGGCGGCTCGGGCTGTCGGCGCTGCGGACGGGCGATCTGGAGGCGGCGCGCACCTTCCTCGACAAGGCGCACGCGGCCGATCCCTACGATCTGTTCGTGTTCAATGCGCTCGAGCTGCTCGATCTTGTGCAGCGCGAGTTCGTCTCGTTCGAGACCGAACACTTCCGGATCCGCATGCACCGCGACGAGCTGCCGTGGCTGCGGCCGTATCTCGAGACCGAGTGCGAGCGCGCCTGGGGCGAGCTGTCGCGCCGCTGGGGGGTGACGCTCGATACCAGGATCGCGCTCGAGGTGTACCCGAACCTGCAGGACTTCAGCGTGCGCGCGGTGGGCCACCGCTTCATTCCCGCCTCGGGGGTGACGTTCTGGCGCACGGTGATCCTGGCCTCGCCGGCGGCGTTCCCGCCCGGCGCGCACGGCTGGGCGCAGGTGCTGTGGCACGAGCTCGCGCACGTGGCGAGCCTCGAGCGCTCGGGCTACCGGGTGCCGCGCTGGTTCACCGAGGGGCTGAGCGTGTACGAGGAGTCGCTCGGCGATCCGCGCTGGGGGCGCGCGTGGGACGCCATGCTGCTCGACGCGATCGCGCGTGACCGCATCATGCCGCTCGCCGAACTCGATGCCGGCTTCAGCCGCCCGCGCTTTCCCGGCCAGGTGATGCTCGGCTACTACCAGGGCGGCATGATCTGCCACTACGTGGCGCAGCGCTTCGGCCAACAGGCGCTCGGGGCGCTGCTCGACGGCTACCGCGAGGGGCTCGCGCTCGAGCCGCTGTGCGAGCGCGTGTTCGGGGAGCCGTCGCGCAGCTTCGATCGCAAGTTCCTCGCGTGGTTGCGCAAGCGACTCGGGGTCGAGCGCTACCGGGCGCGGTGCGACGACGCCTCCGAACTCGCGCGGCTGCGACGGCGCGCGCGGCGGCACAGGCGCGATCCCGCCGCGCTTGCGCGCTATGGACTCGCGTGCTGCGACATGGGGCGGTGGGCGGATGCGGAGATCGTGGCGGGGCGGCTCGAGGCGCTCGATCCCATGCACCCCGACGCCCGGCTGATCGAGGGGCGGATCGCCGCGCACCGCGAGCACCCGAAGCGCGCACTGCAGCTGCTCGCCGAGGCGATCGCGCTCGGTTGCTCCGATCCGATCGGCGCGCACCGGCAGCGGGCGCGGCTGCTGCTCGGGCTCGAGAAGCCGGCCGAGGCGCTGCGCGAACTCGAGGCGGCCAACCGGCTGTTCCCGCGCAGCCTCGAGCTGTTGCAGCAGCGGGCGCAGCTGTACGAGCAGCTCGGCAAGCCGGAGCAGGCGCGCGCGCTCGAGGCCGAGATCGCGCGGCTGCAGCCCGACGCCTTCCCGCTGTGGATGCGGCTCGGCAAGCGGGCGGCCGAGGCGGGGGACTGGAAGCAGGCGCGCTACTGGCTCGAGCAGGTGCCGCGGGTCGAGCCGCGCGCGCTCGAGGCGCACGCCTGGCTCGCCGAGGCGCTTGCGCGCACCGGCGGTCCGCAGCGGGCGATCGCGCGCGAACTCGAGGTGCTCGCGGTGCTCGACAAGGACGGCAAGTGGCTCGCGCGCACGCGCCGGCGCCTCGCGGAGCTGAAGGCCCCGGACGCCTCGCGGCCCGTGACGCCCACCGCCACCGCGCGCCCGCGGCCGCCGGAGCCCGAACGCGGCGGCCCGCGGGCCCCGAGCGCCACGGCGGTTCCGCGCCGGCGGTTCTGAACGGCGTTCGAGCGCGTGTTGCGCCCGCCGCGGTCGGCGGGCGGTTGCGCTGCCGGGAACCGGCAGCCCGTGACGGGGGTAGCAGGGGCGTGGAGCGCGAGCTGGCGGACTGGGACGACGAGCGGCTGCTCGCGCGCTGCCGCGAGGCCGATCCGGCGTTCGTGCGCCGGGCGGTCTCGGTGATCGCCGCGCGCCGCTATCCGGCGCTCGTGCGCTATCTGTGCGGCTGGTTGCCGAGCCGGGAGGAGGCCGAGGACGTGGCGCAGCAGGCGCTGTTGCGGCTGTATCGGCACGCGCGCAACTACCGGCCCGAGGCGGCGAAGGTGCGCACGTGGCTGTACCGGATCGCCGGCAATCTCGCGCGCAACGCGCTGCGCGACCGGGCGCGTCGCCCCGCGTTCTCGCTCGAGGCGATCGACCGGGTGGTGGCGACCGCGCGCGAGGACGGGCCGCTCGAGCGCCTCGAGCGCCGGGAGCTGGCCGCCTGTGTGCGGGAGGCGGTGGGCGAGCTGCCGGAGGCGTTCCGCGAGGTGCTGCTGCTGTGCGATCTCGGCGGCATGAGCTATCGAGAGGCGGCGGAGGTGCTGGAGCTGCCGGTGGGCACGGTGCGTTCGCGGCTGTTTCGGGCGCGGGCGCGGCTGGAGTCGCGGCTGCAGCCGCTGCTGCTCGCGTGGGGCGACGGCACCGATCCGGGACCGAGGAGGAGCCGGGGTGAAGGGTAGCGGGGGGCGGGGCTGCGAGCGTTGGCAGGAGGCGCTGTCGGCCTCGATCGACGGCGAACTCGGCGGGCGCGAGCGACGGGCGCTCGAGGCGCACCTCGCAGAGTGCGACGCGTGCCGCGCCCGGCGTGCACGGCTCTCGCGCGTGGCCTCGCTCGTGGGGCTGCTCGCGCCCGAGGGCGACGAGGCGAGGGCGGGTGCGCGGTTCGTCGAGCGGCTCGAGCGGCGGCTCGCCGCCGAGCCGCCGCCGGAGCGCGCAGCGTCCGGGCGCACGCGTCCCCTCGCAGTGCGGCGGGCGCGCTGGCCCGCCGCGCTGCGATCGCTCGCCCGGATCGCGGCGGCGGTGGCGATCGTGGTGACCGCCGGCTGGTGGGCGCAGGTGCTCTACCACAGGCTGCGCCGGCCCGAGCGCGCGCGAACGCCGGTGGTGTGGCGCAACGTGGCGAGCGAGGCTCAGCGGCCCGGACGCGGGCCCGGGCACGCGCCGCCGCGCACCGGGGCGGCGTCGAAGCTGGCAGCGGCGCCGCGCACCCCGCAGCCGCCCGAGATCGCGGGACAGCCGCCCGAGGACGAGGGGGGCGCGGGGGCGACAGACCGCGAGGCGGTCGCGCACGCGAACGAACCGCCGCCGCGCGACCCCGCCGCGGCGGCGGTGGCCGAGCCGGAGCCCGCGGTGGCGGGCGCGGACGCAGCGCAGCGTCGCTCGGAGACCGCACGGCGAGAGAGGGAGCGGGCGCGTGCCCTCGCGCGGGCGCGCCGGCTCGCGCGCCGGATCGCCGACCGACGGGGGGAGGAGGACGAGCGGATCGCGGCGGTCTACGAACTCGCGCGGCTCGCGCCACGGCTCGCGCCACGGCACCCCGAGGCGCTGCGGCCGCTCGAGCGCATCCTCGCGCGTCCGGACGCCGCGGGATCCACCCTGTGGCACGAGACGGTGCGGGCGGTGGGGACGTTTCCGAGCCGCCACACCCTGCCGTGGCTTCTCGCCGCGGCCGAACACGACCCGGCGGCGTGCGCCCAGGCGCTCGCGCGGCTGCACGATCCGGCGCTGCAGCGCTGGCTCGCCGAGCGGGGGCTCGCGGGGCTGCGCGGACACGAGACGCCGCTGCGGGTGGCGGTGCGGGCGCTCGGGCGGCTTCGCTGTCGCGATGCCGCGGAGCCGATCGCGCGGCTTCTCGAGACGAGCCGCAGCGCGCGCGTGCGCGTGGCGTGTCTCGCCGCGCTGCGGGATCTCGGTTCTCCCGTCGCGCAGCGCGCCGCCCGCAGGGCGCTCGAGGACCCGTCCGCCCCGGTGCGCGTGGCGGCGGCACGGCTGCTCGCGCGCGTGCCGAGTTCCGCGGCGAGCGGGCCTGTCGCGGTGCGGCTTGCGGCCGAACGCTCGGCGGCGGTGCGGATCGCGCTCGCGCAGGCGCTCGGTGCGTGCGGAGGCGAGCCGGCGCGCGCAGCGCTCGAGCGGCTGCGCGAGCGCGACCGCTCGCTGTCGGTGCGCGGCGCGGCGCTGCTGTCGCTGCAGCGGCTCGACGGCGTGGGGCTGTTCGCCGACGA
>RFJN01000357.1 GCA_003694875.1 Planctomycetota bacterium
CTGCCCACCGGCCGTCGGACGCGGTCCCCGCGGCGCCTCGAGCCATCGATCGATCTGCGCCTCGGTGATCTCGAGCCCCTCGCTCTGCGCCGCGAGCGCCACCGCGCGCGCCTGCTCGCGGGTGAGCGCCCCCGCCACCACGAGCCGCACCGCCGCCTCCGCGTAGTCGTCGACGAGCCACATCCCCGCGACCCGGTCGGGCTCGATCGGCCGCACCCGGTGGATCACCGTCGCGAGCACCCGATCGGGGTGCCGACGCGCGACCTCGCGGTAGACCTCCGGATCGAGGTGGCTCGAGTCGCCGAACAGCACCACCGGCTCGCCAGCTCGCGCCGCAAGCTGCGCCTCGATGTCGGCGACCTTCTCCTCGAGCGGCGCCGACCAGTCGGGCCGCCCGGTCTCGATCGCCCCCACCGGCATCCGCTCGCGCCCGAGCCAGTCCGGCACCGCGCCGAGAGCCGCCGCCGGCCGCCCCGTCACGAAGCGCACATCACCGTCCACGACCCCGTCCCGCATCTCGAGCGCCTCGTACAGCGCCCGCACCCCGGGATACGGCGGCGGCAGCGGCGCCCCCTGCTCGCCGGGCGGCAGCACCGTCTTGTCGATATCGGAGATCACCGTGATCCCCGCGCCCGCCCCGGCCGCGACCCGGCGCGCCGCCGCCTCGAGTTCGGCGCGCGACAGCACCCGGTCTCGCCCCCCGAGCGCGATCGCCGTCGACAACACCGCTCGCCCGTCCTCGAGACCGTACGCGGCGAGCACCTGCTCGAGTTCGGCGAGACTCCAGCGATAGCTCCCGATCCGCGCCGCCTGCGCCCGCTCGGCGCGCGCGCCCGCCGCCACACGCTGCGCTGCCGCTTCCAGTTCCGAACGGCGCAGCACCCGGTCGCCGTCGTCGCGTCGCGCCGCCGCGGCGATCACGCGCGCCGCGTCGGTCGGCCCGAGTCCGTGCGCGGCGAGCACCGACTCGAGCACCGCCTCCCGGTAGCGCACCCCCAGCCGCTCGGCCACGAGCGCGGCCGCGCTGCCCGCCGGACTCGCCTCGGGTTCGGGCGCCGCCGCGTCCGTACCGTCGGTCGCCGGCCGCCCCGGTCTCGCGGCGTCTATGCGCATCGCGAGCCCACCCCGCTCGCGCACACCGCCTGCTCGTAGCCGACCTCGAGGCCCGCCTCGAGGTTGCGCCAGCCGAGTGCGGCCACCATGGCGGCGTTGTCGGTGCACCACGCCGGCGGCGCGAGGTGCAACCGCAGCCCCTCCTGCTCGGCCATGGCGGCGAGCCGCTCGCGCAACCGCACGTTGCACGCCACCCCACCGCCCACCGCCACATCGCGCAGGCCCGTGTGCCGCGCCGCGCGGCGCAGCTTCTCGACGAGCACGTCGACGATCGCCTCCTGGTAGCTCGCCGCCAGATCGGCCACCTCTTGCGGCGCGAGGTCGGCCGCCGGCCCGAAACCCTCGCGCCGCGAACCCACCCCCTTGAGCCGGTAGAGAAGCGCGGTCTTGAGACCGCTGAAGCTCATCTCGAGCGACGCGCGCGGCTGCAGCAGCGCACGGGGGAAACGCACCGCCTTCGGATCGCCGCGTTCGGCCGCCTTCGCGATCGAAGGCCCGCCCGGATAGGGCAGCCCCAGCATCGCCGCCGCCTTGTCGAACGCCTCGCCCGCCGCGTCGTCGCGCGTGCGCCCGAGCACCTCCATGCGCCCGAGCCCGCCGTAGCGGTAGATCTCGGTGTGACCGCCCGAGACCACCATGCACACGAACGGCGGCTCGAGCGCAGGGCTCGCGAGCTGGCAGGCCACCACGTGCGCCTCGAGGTGGTGCACCCCCACGAGCGGCAGCCCGAGCGACTGCGCGAGCGCGCGCGCGGTCGCCACCCCCACGAGCAGCGCCCCCACGAGCCCCGGTCGCGTCGTGACCGCGATCGCGGCGAGATCGCCGAGCGCGAGCCCGCCCGCACGCTCGAGCGCCTCCTCCACCACCGGCAGGATCGACGCGAGGTGCGCCCGGCACGCGGCCTCCGGCACCACGCCCCCCCACCGCCGGTGCAGCTCGGTCTGCGAGGCGACGACGCTCGAGAGCACCTCGCGACCACCGCGCACCACGGCCGCAGCCGTGTCGTCGCACGACGTCTCGATCCCGAGCACACACCGCTGCGTCACCGCGGCGCCTCCCCGTCGGTCGCCTCGTTCCCGCCCTCGCTCTTCGCCGCGGACGCGCTGTCGAGCCGCTCGCGGATCGAGCGCACCGCCGCCTCGAGCTGCGGATCGTCGCCCGTCGCTGCGGTGCGCACGATCGGCTCCTTCGCCCCCGCGTGCCGGAAGCGCTCGACCGCCTGCGCGCGGAAGATGCGCTGCAGCCGCGCCGGATCGAGCTCGACCTCGACATCAGGACGGATCCCCCACGGCTCGTCGGACCCGGCTCCCGGCGGTCGGTGGATCGGGCGACCGGAGCGCGTGTGCCACAGCGCCGTCGTGAGCCGCAGCAGCGCCTCGTGGCCCGGGGGCCCGAGCGGAATGAGCTGCTGCACGCTTCCCTTGCCGAAGGTGCGCGTTCCCACCACGACCGCGCGCCCGGCGTCCTGCAGCGCTCCGGCAACGATCTCCGCGGCACTTGCGCTGTAGCCGTTGACGAGCACCGCGAGCACGAGATCGGTGTTGGTGCCCTCGCGGTGCGCCACGCGCGTGCGGTGCTCGGTCCGTCCCTCGGTGCGCAGCAGCACCCCGTCGGCAACGAAGAGGTCCGCACACGCAAGCGCCGCCTCGAGGTGGCCGCCCGGATTGGATCGCAGATCGAGCACCAGCCCGCGCGCGCCGGCGCGCACGAGCGTCGCCACCGCCTCGCGCAGCTCGCGGCCGGTCTCGGGGCTGAACTGCGCCACGCGCACGTAGCCGATCCGACGCGCCGGATCGACGATCTCGGGCGGACTCACGCTCGGGACGTGGATGATCGCGCGCTCGATCGTCAGCTCGACCGGCTCGTTCGCCCCCTCGTGCACGACCGTCAGCACCACCCGCGAACCCGGCGGCCCCTTGAGGATCTTCGCCGCCTGCTCCACCGACCGAAACTCGTGCGCCACCCCGTCGATCTCGATGATCCGGTCACCCGGCAACACCCCCGCCTCGAACGCGGGGCTGCCCTCGACGGGCGCGATCACCCGGACGAGCCCCTCCTCGATCGTGATCTCGATTCCCACCCCGCCGAACTCGCCCTCGGTGTCGTCGCGAAACGCCTTCGCCTCCTCGGGCGAGAGGTAGGACGAGTACGGATCGAGCGCCTCGGTCATGCCGCGCAGCGCCGCCTCGGTGAGACGGTCGGGATCGACCTCGCGCACGTAGTACTTCTCGATCAGCCGCTGCACGTCGTGGACCGTGGGCTGCGGTGCGCGACGCGCCACCACGGGGCCGTCGTGGACGGCGAACACCACCACGGCCGCGAGCACGGCCACGACGGCGGTCAGCAACAGGCGCGTGGGGGAGGGCGAACGCTCGGTCATGGCGCCGCCATCGTAGCGCGAGCCCGGGGCGGAGACCAGCGTCGCGCTTGACGCGGAGCGCACGCCGGTCCCATGATGGGGCCGCCTGGTGACGCGACGGGGGTCGGACGGTGGAAGGGATCGTGTGCGACCGCTGCGGGCGCGCGCTGCTCGTCGACCATGCGGTGCGCTACGTCGCCGAGATCCAGGTCTACGCCGCCTACGACCCGCTCGAGGTCACGCGCGAGGATCTCGAGCGCTCCGGTGACCCGGCGCTGTGGGACCGGCTGCTCGAGCAGCTCAACGAGCGCAGCGCCGAGGAACTCGAGGCCGAGGTCTTCAAGCGCATGCGCTTCGACCTCTGCCCGCCCTGCCACAAGGCGTTCCTGGCCCAGCCGCTGCCGCCGCCGGGCGAGAGCGGACCGCGGGTGGGCGACGGGATCGAACCGGCGGGCGAGGCGAGCGACGCCGCCTGAGCCTCCGGCCGCTTGCGCTCACACGCGGACGCGAACCGGAGCGTGGTTTCCCACACCGACGCCGTCAGGCTGTACGCGGCAGACGGTCCATGCGACCGCGGCGAGCGCCTCGCGCGAGGCGCTCGGCGGCAGCACCTCGAGCGCCTCGACCGCCTGTTCGCTGCGCAACCGGATCCGCTCGCGCGTGGCCGCGAACGCACCGCACGCCTCGAGCCGGTCGTGGATCTCCTCGATCCGCCGCCCCACCGCCTCCGCCTCGAGCGGCTCGGTGCGCAAGCGATCCACGAGCGGTTCGAGAGCCGGATCGCGCTCGAAGCCCAGGATCAGCGGCGCCGTCACCCGGCCGTGTCGGATATCGCTCCACACCGGCTTGCCGGTCCAGCGCACATCGCCCACCCAGTCGAGCAGATCGTCGGCGTGCCCGAACGCCTCGCCGAGCCGCTGTCCGTAGCGTACGAGCGCCGCGCACACGTCCGCGTCCGCCCCCACCGCCTGCGCCGCCGCGCCCGCTGCCCACGCGAGCAGCGCGGCGATCTTGGCGCGCCCGATCGCCTCGCGCCGCTCGAGGGAGAGCGCGAGCTGCCAGCGCACCGAGGTCTCGGCGCACTCGCCCTCGGCCAGCTGCACGATCGTGTCGCTCAAGCGCGCCACGATCGGCGCCGCCTCGGCAAGGCGGGCGAGTTCGCCGAAGGCGAGCGCCACGAGGAAGTCACCGGTGAGCAGCGCCGCCGCGCGTCCGTGCGAGACGTGCACCGACGAGCCGCCGCGGCGCAGCGGCGCGCGGTCGACGAGATCGTCGTGCACGAGCGTGGCGGTGTGCACGAGTTCGGCCGCGGCCGCCACCCGGACCGCGGCGGGCGAGCCGGCCCCGCCCGCCGCGCGCGCCGCGAGCAGCGCCACGAGCGGCCGGAGCCGCTTGCCGCCGCGCTGCACGAGCGTCGCGCACGCCTGCGCGAGCGGTCCCTCGCGCTCGGCGAGACGCGCCCCCACGAGCGCCTCCACCGCGGCGAGTTCCGGCTCGAGCGCCGCGTCGACGGCGAGCGCCGTCTCCACGAACGGCCCCCTTCCGGTCGTTGTCCGCCCCATGTTCCCTTCGCCTCCGCGCAGCACGAAACGCATACGGTAGCGAATCGATCGCCGCCGGGCCAGTGTCCGCTCGGGGGGCGCGATGGCGGCGAGACGAGAGGCACGGGACGCTGCGGGATGCGCGAGGCGGGATTCGAACCCGCACGTCCCGAGGACACAGGAACCTAAATCCTGCGCGTCTGCCAGTTCCGCCACTCGCGCACACCACCGCCCCGCGACGCCGGCCGAACGACGGTCCGCTCGACGGACCGCAGGGCGAGATCGTGCGAGGAGGCGTCCCGGCGACCGCGCGCTGCCGGGCGCCGAAGCCCCCGGCCCGGAGCCGCCTCAGGCGGGTGTGGTGGAGGTGAGGGGACTCGAACCCCTGACCTTAGCATTGCGAACGCTACGCTCTTCCAACTGAGCTACACCCCCACCGGGCGCCCATAGTCTAGCGAGCGCGTCGCGCATTGCAAGCACCGCGCCCACCCGGTGCGCGATGTCGGCCAAGCGGATAGACTTCGGGCATGACGCCGCCGCGATCGACCCGTCGCTCCGCCCCGACCCGTCGCCGCGCCGACGCCCCCCCGCCGCGCGTCGTGCCGCGCGCGCTCGCGGTGATCCGCGATCGGCTGCGGCGGTTCGACTACACCGAGGCGGCGGTGGCCGAGCGCCTCGAGATCCCCCACATCTTCACCCTGCGGTACAGCGAACTGCCCGCGCTGCGCTCGCGGCTCGCACGCCGGGGCACCGACCCCTTGTCCGCCCTCGTGCGTCTGTTCGTGTTCGGCGACGCCCTGCCGACCCCGCGGCTAGAGCGCATCCTCGACCCCGGCTTCGTGCAGGCGCTCGTCCGCACCCGGCTGCTGCGGCGCCGCAGCGGCCTCGCCACCGCCACGGTCGCCCTCTTTCCGGTCGCCGGCGCGTGGATCGCCACCGACCGACGACGCGACCCGTTCGCCCGCGAGCCGGTCATGTACCTCGGCCCGGACAGCTACGCACTCGCGTACCTCACCCCGCGCACCCCGCGGGCGAGCGCGCTCGATCTGTGCACCGGCTCCGGGGTGCAGGCGGTGCTCGCCGCCCGCCACACCGAGCGGGTGGTCGGCGTCGACATCGAGCCGCGCGCGCTCGCGTTCGCCCGCTTCAACGCCGCGCTCAACGAGGTGGCCGATCGCTGCCGGTGGGTGCTCGGCGATCTCGACACCGCGCTTGCGCCAGGCCTGCGCTTCGACCTGCTGCTCGCCAATCCGCCCTTCGTCCCCAGCCCGCACGAGGGAACGCGGGCGCTCGCGTACCGCGACGGCGGCCCTCGGGGCGATCGGGTCAACGCGCGGCTGTTCGCCGCGATCCCGGCGCGGCTCACCGCATCCGGGCTCGCGCTCGTGGTCACCGTGATCCCGCTCGAGCGCGACGAGAGCCCCGAGGAGCCGCTCGAGCGCTGGCTCGGCCCCCGGGCCGACACCGGCACGATCTGGCTCGAGCAGGGCCGCGAACGGGCCGAGGACTACGCGCTCGCGCAGGTCCGCCGCCCCTTCGGCGACAGCCCCGAGGCGCTCGAACGCCGCTATCGGCAGTGGCTGCGCCCGCTCGTGCGCCACGGGATCACCGCCCTCAGCGGCGGGCTCGCCATCATCAAGCCCCACCGGGGCCCGAGTCCGCCCTGGATTCGCTCCTACCGCGCGGGCTCTGCCGTGACCCCGGTCCCGGAGGTCGCGCCGCGGCTCGTGCGCGGCCACGAGATCGCCGCGTCGGTGATCTTCGAGGACGAGTTGCTCGAGCGCAGACTGCGTCTCGCTGCGGATATCGAGTTGACCTCGCTGTCGCGGGCGACCGAGACCGGGCTCGAACCGGTCGGACACGCCGTCGAGTGCCGCGGACTGCCGCTCGAGTCGTTCGCGATCGGTCTCGTGACCGCCCTGCTGCTCGAGTCGCTCGCGCCCGGCCAGAGCGTGCGCGAGGCGTGCGCGGCGATCGACGACGAGGCGCTGCCGCCGGTCGACGAGTTGCTCGAACTCCTGCGCCGAGGGGTGCTCGAA
>RFJN01000038.1 GCA_003694875.1 Planctomycetota bacterium
GCCGGTGGCGTGCGCGAGCGCCGCGATGTGGTTGTCCTTGATCAGCCCGGCGTCCCACAGCCCGAAGCGGTGGTTGCGTCCCCCGCCGGCGCGTACGGCGTACTTCTGCAGCCGCCGCAGCCCCGGGCACGTCTTGCGCGTGTCGTAGATCGCGGCGCCGCTGCCCGCGACCGCGTCGACGAAGCGGCGGGTGAGGGTGGCGGTGCCGGAGAGCCGCTGCAGCAGGTTGAGCGCGAGCCGCTCGCCGGTGAGCAGCACCTTCGCGCGCCCCTCGAGCCGGGCGACCGGCTGTCCCCGTTCGATCCGCGTGCCGTCGGCGCACAGCGGCTCGAAGAGCACCGCGCCGGGCGCGAGGGTGTCGAACACGAGCGCGGCGACGGGCAGACCGGCGATCACGCCGGGTTCTCGGGCGACGATCGTGGCGTGCGCACGGATCTCGGGGGGCACGGTCGCCGCGGTCGTGATGTCGCCGGGCCCCACGTCCTCGGCGAGGCCGAGTTTGATGATGGTGCACGCGTCGCGGCGTTCCTCGGGACCGAGTTCGTCGGTGGCGGGCGGCATGGCGGGCACAGAGCTAACCGCGAGGCGACGAAACGTCAAGGGGGCAAAGCATCTCGGTCGGTTGACGAGGGGTGTCGGGGTCGGTATGATACCGCTCTGATGTTTCTGTATCGTCTTGTGGTGTATCGAGTTGCGTTTCATTTTCTGCGTGAGGGCGTTGCGGCGTGTTGAAGGTGCGCGGCGAGCGGGACCAGGTCAACGTGGCGAAGATGTGGGAAGCCGGGCAGTCGCACGTTTTCCGCTTCTGGGACACGCTCGACGACGCGCAGCGGCGCGCGCTGCTCGACCAGATCGACGAGATCGATCTGCAGCTTCTCGCCGAGCTCACCGCGCGGATCGGGGAGGCGCCGGCGCTGCGGCCGCTCGCGCCGCCACGTGACGTGATCCGCCTGCCGGCTGCGGGCGCCTGTCCGCCCGACCGCGAGGCGGCGCGTGTGGCGGGCGAGCACGCGATCGCCACGGGCAAGGTGGCGGGGCTGATCGTGGCGGGAGGGCAGGGCAGCCGGCTCGGTTTCGAGCGGCCCAAGGGGTGTTTCCCGATCGGACCGGTGACCGGGCGTTCGCTGCTGCAGATCTTCTTCGAGCAGGCGCGCGCGGTGGCCGAGCGGCACCGCAGCTCGTTTCCGCTGTACGTGATGACGAGTCGGCGCAACCACGAGCAGGTACGCACGTTTCTCGTCGAGAACGAGTGGTTCGGCATGTCGCCGGTGGAGGTGGTGCTGTTCGAGCAGCGCGAGCTGCCGGTGGTCGACGAGCGGGGGCGGCTGCTGCTGGCCGAGCCGTGGCGGATCGCGACGAGCCCGGACGGACACGGCGGTGTGATCCGTGCGCTCGCCGAGAGCGGGGCGCTCGAGGACATGGCGCGGCGCGGGATCGAGTTGATCTCGTACTGGCAGGTCGACAATCCCCTCGTGCCGGTGG
The DNA here is from genome assembly GCA_003694875.1 of Planctomycetota bacterium. Lineage (GTDB taxonomy): Bacteria > Planctomycetota > J058 > J103 > J103 > J103. The sequence goes on from RFJN01000038.1 coordinate 1,483, forward strand.
CCGATCCGGTGTTTCTCGGCTACCTGCTCGAGCGCGGCGACGAGGCCGGCGCGAAGGTGGCGACCAAGCGTGCGCCCGAGGAGCGGGTCGGGGTGTGGGCCGAGATCGAGGGGCGGCTCGGGGTGGTGGAGTACAGCGAGCTGCGGCCCCAGGATGCCGAGGCGCGCGACGAGAGCGGCAGCCTGCGCTATCGCTGGGCGAATCTCGCGATCCACGCCTTCCGCCGCAGCTTCCTCGAGCGCATGGCGGCCGATCCGCGCCTGCCGTTCCACCTCGCGCGCAAGCGGGTCCCGCACATCGATCGCGAGGGGCGGTTGCAGCGGCCCGAACAGCCCAACGGCATCAAGTTCGAGACGTTCATCTTCGACGCGATCGCGCAGGCGGACGGGGTGACGCTGCTCGAGGTCGAGCGCGCGCGCGAGTTCGCCCCGGTCAAGAACGCGAGCGGCGAGGACTCGCCCGAGACCGCCCGGCGGGCGCTCACCGAGCTCTACGGGCGGTGGCTCGAGGCGGCGGGGCTCGCGGTGCCGCGCGACGCGGAGGGACGGGTGTCGGTGCCGATCGAGATCTCGCCGCTGACCGCGCTCGGGCCGGACGATCTCGAGGGCAAGCCCGTGTCGGAGATCGAGTTCGGATCGCCCGTCGTGTTGTGATCGGCGGCGACGCGAGGCGGCTGCGGCGCGCTCCGGTTACCATGGAGCGGGCGATCGGTACAGAGCTGGCGAAAGGGCCTTGCCGTGCGGAATCCGGACGAAGAGGTGGCCCCGTTGCTCGCCCGGGCGGTAGCCGCCGCGGGGCGGGGGGCGTGGGACGAGGCGCTGCAGCTCGTCGATCGTGCGATCGAGGAGGCGCCGGGGCGTGCGGAGCCGCTGCTCACCCGGGCGCGGCTGTTGCGCGCGAGCGGGCGCGATCCCGCCTCGGCGCTGCGGGCGCTGCGGCGCGCGATCCGGTGCGTGCAGGAGCCGAGCCGCCGCGCGGAGGTGCTCGCGGAATACGCGCGTGCGCTCGAACCGATCGGTCGCTACCGGGAGGCGGCGGCAGCGTTCGAGGAGGCGATCGCCCACCTCGCGTCGCAGCCCGACGGCGGAGGCACGCGGCGGCTCGAGCTTCTCGATCTGGCCGCGCGCGCGCACGAGCGCGCGGGGCACCTCGAGCAGGCGCTCGAGCGACATCGCGCCGCACGGC
>RFJN01000358.1 GCA_003694875.1 Planctomycetota bacterium
AGCCGAGCAGCGCCGCCGCGAGCAGGAGGCGAGAGGCTGACGTTCCCCTCATGCGCCGTCTCCCGAGATCTGCTCGCGGCGCTCGGCCACCGCACGCCGCAGGTAGCGAATGTATTCGCCCATGGACGCGCCGGGCCGGAAGATCTCGGCGACCCCGAGACGCTTGAGTTCGGCCACGTCCTCCTCGGGGATGATGCCGCCGCCCACCACGAGGATGTGGTCCGCGCCGTGCTCGCGCAGAAGGCGCACGATCTTGGGCAGGATCGTCATGTGGGCGGCCGAGTGGATCGAGATCCCGATCGCGTCGACGTCCTCCTCGATCGCCGCCTGCACGACGGTGCTCGGTGTCTGGCGAATGCCGAGATAGACCACCTCGAAGCCGGCGTCGCGCAACGAACGCGCCACCACGCGCGCTCCGCGGTCGTGGCCGTCGAGGCCGCACTTCGAGATCAGCACCCGGATCGGCCGCTCGAGCGCGGGCGACGCGGTCGCGTCCTCGCGCTGTCCGGCCGGCTCGCTACCCGTCGCCACGGCTCGCCTCCCCCTCTACAGGATCGCCGGTTCCTCGTAGGTGCCGAGCACCGCCTTGAGCGCGCGCACCGTCTCACCGAGGGTCACGTACGCCTTGGCCGCGTCGATCAGCGCCGGCATGATGTTGTGCCCCGCGCGCGCGGCCGCCTGCACCCGCTCGAGCGCCTCCTGCGCCCGCGCCGGGTCGCGCTCGGCGCGCACCCGCCGCACCGCCTCGCGCTGCGCGAGTTCGGTCTCGTGGTCGATCTTGAGGATCGGGATCTCGTCCGCCTCCTCGGTCTCGGTGTAGCGCGTCACCCCCACGATGTGCCGCTCGCCGCGCTCGTAGCTCTGCTGCAGCGCGTACGCCGCGTCCCCGATCTCGCGCTGGAAGAAGCCCTGCTCGATCGCGGGGATCACGCCGCCGAGCTCCTCGATCCGGCGGAAGTACGCCTCGGCGCGCTGTTCCATGCGATCGGTCAGCGCCTCGAGGTACCACGAGCCGCCGAGCGGATCGATCACGTTCGCGACTCCGCTCTCCTCGGCGATGATCTGCTGGGTGCGCAGCGCGATCCGGACCGCCTTCTCGGTGGGCAGCGCGAGCGTCTCGTCCATGGAGTTGGTGTGCAGCGACTGCGTGCCGCCGAGCACCGCCGCGAGCGCCTGCAGCGCCACGCGCACGATGTTGTTCTCGGGCTGCTGCGCGGTGAGCGACACCCCCGCGGTCTGGCAGTGGCAGCGCAGCCGCCACGAGGCGGGGTTGCGCGCCCCGAAGCGCTCGCGCATGTGCCGCGCCCAGATCCGGCGCGCGGCCCGCATCTTCGCGATCTCCTCGAAGAAGTCGTTGTGGATGTCCCAGAAGAAGCTCAGCCGCGGGGCGAAGGCGTCGACGTCGAGACCGCGCTCGATCGCCGCCTCGACGTACGCGAAGCCGTCCGCGAGGGTGAACGCGAGTTCCTGCGCCGCGGTCGCCCCCGCCTCGCGGATGTGGTAGCCCGAGATCGAGACCGGGTGGAACAGCGGCATCTCGCGCGTGGCGAACTCGATCGTGTCCACCACCAGCCGCATCGACTCGCGCGGCGGGAAGATGTACTCCTTCTGCGCGGTGTACTCCTTCAGGATGTCGTTCTGGATCGTGCCGCGCAGCTTCGAGCGATCGACCCCCTGCTTCTCCGCGACCGCGATGTAGTAGGCCCAGATGATCGGGGCCGGGCCGTTGATCGTCATGGAGGTCGAGACCTCGCCGAGGGGAATGCCCTCGAACAGCGTCTCCATGTCGGCGAGCGAACTCACGCTCACCCCGCAGCGGCCCACCTCGCCCTCGCTGAGTTCGTCGTCGGCGTCGAAGCCCATGAGGGTGGGCATGTCGAACGCCACCGACAGCCCGGTCTGGCCCCGCTCGAGCAGGTAGTGGTAGCGGGCGTTGGTGTCCTTCGGCGAGCCGAAGCCGGCGAACTGCCGCATGGTCCACAGCCGCCCGCGGTACATGGTGTGGTAGGGCCCGCGGGTGAAGGGGTACTCGCCCGGATAGCCGATCTTCTCGAAGAAGCGCTCGTCCTGCTCCGAGACCGGCGGCGCGTAGAGCATCTCGACGCGCTCGCCCGAGAGCGTGTCGAAGCACGCCTCGCGCAGCCTCGCCCGTCGGACCGCCTCCTCCCAGCGCTGCCGCGCGTTCGGCACCGATTCGCCCATCGCCGTATCCTCCTCGGACCGCTCGGCCCGATTCTACCGCCGTTCGACGCGCTCGCAATCGCGCTCGGCGTCGCTCGTCGCCCGGCGCAACGCGTGCGCGTCCGCGCCGCGGATCGCGAGCGGCCGCAGATCCTCGAACAGCACCGAGCGCAGCGTGAGGTTCGCGAGGTTGGGGGGGCCGATCGGGCTCGCCGCGATGTAGACGGTGACCTCGAGCCCAAGCCGCGTTCCGTCCGCCTCCGCCACGCGGTTGCGCAGCTCGATCCGCCCCCCGTGCGCCTCGATCACCCGCGCGGCCGCGCTG
>RFJN01000359.1 GCA_003694875.1 Planctomycetota bacterium
CGCCTCGCACCGCTCGTGCAGGCGGCGGGCGGGCGCAGCCTCACCGTGGCCGGCGGGATCGCCGAGCCGCAGGAGATCGCGGCACTCGACCGACTCGGGATCGACGCGCAGGTGGGCATGGCGCTCTACACCGCGCGCTTCTCGCTCGCCGACGCGATCGCCGCGCCCCTGCGCACCGACCGCCCGGACGGGCTGTGGCCGACGGTGGTGGTGGACGAGCGCGGCGAGGCGCTCGGGCTCGCGTACTCGAACCTCGAGAGCCTGCGGACCGCGATCGCTCGCGGGCGGGGAGTGTTCTGGTCGCGGCGCCGCGGGCTGTGGGAGAAGGGCGAGCGCTCCGGCGCGTGGCAGGAGCTGCTCGCGGTCACGCCCGACTGCGATCGCGACACGCTGCGCTTCACCGTGCGGCAGCACGGCACCGGCTTCTGCCACACCGGCCGCTGGAGCTGCTGGGGCGATGGAGGCGGGATCGCGGCGCTCGCGCGGCGGATTGCGCGTCGGGCGCACGAGGCGCCGGCGGGCTCCTACACGCGGCGGCTGTTCGAGGAGCCGGGGCTACTCGAGAGCAAGCTGCGCGAGGAGGCACGCGAGCTGGCGGAGGCCGCGGGGCCGGACGAGGTGCGGCACGAGGCGGCCGATCTTCTGTACTTCACGCTCGTGGCGCTCGAGCGCGCGGGCCTCACGCTCGAGCAGCTCGAGCGCGAACTCGACCGACGTGCGCTGCGGGTGCGCCGCCGCGGCGGCGACGCCAAGCCGGAGACCGACGCATGAGCACGCCACGGCTGCGGCGGCTCGGGCCCGACGAGATCGCGACGCTGCGTCGCGAGGCGGACGCGGCCGCGATCGAGGCCGAGGCGCGCCGCATCGTCGAGGCGGTGCGCGAGGGCGGCGAGGCGGCGCTGCGGGCGCACGCCGAGCGGCTCGGGGATCTCGGGCCGGACGATCCGCTCGTGCGCACCCCGGCCGAGATGCAGCTCGCGCTCGCGTCGTTGCCCGACGAGCGGCGTGCGGCGCTCGAACGGACCGCCGAGCGGATCCGCACGTTCGCCGAGGCGCAGCGTTCGGCGATCTGCGACGTCTCGATCCCCGTGCCCGGCGGCGCGGCGGGCCACCGGATCCTGCCCCTCGAGCGCGCGGGCTGCTACGCGCCGGGGGGCCGCTTCCCGCTGCCCTCGAGCGTGCTCATGACGGGGCTCACGGCGCGCGCTGCCGGCGTGCCGACGGTGTGGGTCGCCTCGCCGCGGCCCACGCTCGAGACGCTCGCGGCCGCAGCGCTGTGCGACGCCGACGGTCTGCTCGCGGTGGGGGGAGCGCAGGCGATCGCAGCGCTCGCCTTCGGGGCGGGGCCGGTGCCGCGCTGCGACATCGTGGTGGGTCCCGGCAACCGCTGGGTCACCGCGGCCAAGCGCGCGGTGGCGGGCGAGGTGGCGATCGACATGCTCGCCGGTCCGTCCGAGCTCGTGGTGGTGGCGGACGCTAGCGCCTCGCCCGCACGGGTCGCCGCCGACCTGCTCGCACAGGCCGAGCACGATCCGCACGCGCTGCCGGTGCTGCTCACCCCGTCGGACGCGCTCGCGGACGCGGTGGATCGCGAGATCACGCGCCAGCTCGCCACGCTTCCCACCGCCGCCACCGCCGCGCAGGCGATCGCGCGCGGGGCGCTCGTGGTGTGCGAGGACGTCGAGCACGCGCTCGCGCTCGCCGAACGGCTCGCGCCCGAACACCTGCAGCTGCACCTCGAGGACGCGCCGGGCTGGCTGCCGCGATGCGGGCGCTACGGGGCGCTGTTCGTGGGCGAGCACGCCGCGGAGGTGCTCGGCGACTACGGCGCGGGGCCGAACCACACGCTTCCCACCGGCGGCAGCGCACGCGCCTTCGCGGGGCTGAGCGTGTTCACCTTCCTGCGCGCACGCACCTGGCTGCGGATCGACGAGCCGGCGCGTGCGCGCGAGCTGTACGAGGACGCCGCCGCCCTCGCGCGCATGGAGGGGCTTGCCGCGCACGAGCGGGCGGCGACGATGCGGCTGGCCGCGCTCGAGCGCGGCGAGCGACCGGAGGACGCGAGCCGACCATGACCCACGACCTGCCCGAGATCGAACCGCTGCTCGCCGCGTGGGAGCGCGATTTCCTGGAGGTGGCGAAGCGCGACGGATACCAGGCGTGGAAGGAGGAGCTGCCCGAGGGGCAGCCGCTCGAGAAGGCGGGCGAGGCGCGCGCGCGGCGGCAGGTGCAGCTCGTGCGCGAGACGGCGCAGGGGCTCGCGTTTGGCCCGGAGGGGGGCGAGCAGGCGGTGCGTCGGTTCCTCGAGCAGCAGACCTACCGGCCCGAGGCCTCGAGCGCACGGTACGTGGTGCACGTCTACGGAGGCGAGCAGCCGGCGGCGATGGTGTACGCGGACCGGATCGAGGACCTCGATCTCGTCGAGATGCTCGGCGACCGCATGGAGGGCTCGGTCGCGGTGGCGCTGCGCGATCCGGACGAGAAACTCGAGCCGTTCGAGCTCGACGAGCTGCAGCAGGCGATCCTCGAGGATCTGTACTTCGACTACGACGAGGATCGGCTGTCGGTGGCGTTCGAGCGCTACACGGCGGGTCTCGTCGTACGGGTGGCGCCACTCGGACGCGAGGCGCCCACGGCGGCGAGCGAGGAGGCGATCGAACGCGAGACCGAGGCGTGGCTCGC
>RFJN01000360.1 GCA_003694875.1 Planctomycetota bacterium
CCTCGATCCCGCCGTCCTCTGCCCCCCTCGCCCCCGTGTCGTCCATGGGCTGTGCACCTCCGGTCCGCGGGCTATCCACCAGCTGTCCCCGTGGCGTCGTCCGTCTCGCCATGCCGCGGTGGGGCGTGCTCGAGCACGAGATCGTCGCGGTGCACGAGCGCGTGGTGGTTGCGTACCCCCGCCGGCGGCTCGCCCGCACACCAGCGGCGGGCCACCTCGGCGCCGCAGCGCACCCGGCCCCGCCCGACGACCGCGCCCGCCGGTCCGCGCAGCTCGACCACGTCGCCCGCGGCGAACGCGCCGTCGACGCGCCGCACCCCCGCCGCGAGCAGGCTCGCGCCGCGCCGCCGCAGCGCCTCGACCGCGCCGGCGTCGAGGTGCAGCACCCCGCGCGGAGCGGTCGCGAAGGCGATCCAGCGGGCGCGCGCCGGCAGGGCGGTGCGCGCCGGGATCCAGGTGCCGCAGCGCTCGCCGGCGAGCACGCGCGCGATCGTGTCCGCCCGCCGGCCCGAGGCGATCACGGCGTGGGTGCCGCTGCGGCTCGCGATCGCGGCCGCCTCGAGCTTGCTGCGCATGCCGCCGCGCGCGCCCGCGAACCCGGCCAGCCCGCGGGTCTCGTCCGGCAGCGCGGCCGGATCGTCGATGCGCGGCAGCAGCGGGGCGGTGGGATCGCGACGCGGATCGCGCGCGTACACCCCGTCCACGTCCGAGAGCAGCAGCAGCAGGTCGGCGTCGAGCTTGGTCGCCACGAGCGCGCTCAGCCGGTCGTTGTCGCCGAAGACCGCCGGCCCCTCGCCCGGCAGGAACCGCAGCTCGTCGCTCGAGACGACGTCGTTCTCGTTGATCACCGGGATCGCGCCGCGGGCGAGCAGCGCGAGCAGGGTGCGCCGCAGGTGCAGATAGCGGTCGCGGTCGTCGAAGTCGCCGCGGGTCAGCAGCACCTGCGCGCACACGAGCCCGAGCCGGCCGAAGCCCTGCTCGTACAGCCCCATGAGCCGGCTCTGGCCGATCGCCGCGAGCGCCTGCCGCTCGGCGATCTCCTCGGGCAGTGTCGCGAGGCCGAGGGCCGCGCGGCCGAGTCCGAGCGCGCCCGAACTCACGAGCAGCACCTCGCGCCCGCTGCGGGCGAGCGCGGCGAGCGCCTCCACGACGGCGAACAGGCGCGCGAGCGCGAGCGAGCCGTCGTCGTGGGTCAGCACCCGCGTGCCCACCTTCACGACGACGCGCCGCGCCGCGCGCAGCACCGACCGTTCGTCCTCGCGCTCTCCCATGGCTCCGACAGCGGTACCCGATCGCCGCCGCGCCCGCAAGGGGGGCGTGCTACACTGGCGGCCCGGATCGGTTCCGTGCAGGGGAGAGCCCGCCACCGTGTACCCGCGCATCCTCGGTCTGCCCTCGTGGGGCCTCATGATCGGGCTCGGCACCCTGACGGGCTATCTGCTGCTCGCACGCCTTGCGCGCCGCGACGGGCATCACCGCGATCTCGCGATCGATCTCACCTGGATCGTGGTGCTCGGCGGGCTCGTGGGCAGCCGCGCCCTGCACGTGCTCGAGTACTGGGACGTCTACCGCAACCTGCCGCCGGTCGAGATGTTGCGGATCGATCGCGGCGGCATGTCGTGGTACGGCATGTTCGCCACGATCCTGCCCGCGGCGTGGTGGTACGCGCGCCGGCACGGGCTGTCGCTGCTCGAGGTCTTCGATCTCGGCACGGTGTATCTTCCGGTCGCGCAGGCGTTCGGACGCACCGGCTGCTTCCTCGCCGGCTGCTGCTGGGGCAAGCCCGCCGAGCACACGCTGTGGGCGCCCATTGCGGTGCGCTTTCCCGTCGGTTCGCCCGCGTGGCTCGAGGAGGCGGTCCACGCGCTCGGGATCGAGCACGGCTCGGTGGCGCAGCTGCGCGCGCAGCTCGGCTCGCTGCCGCCTGCGCTGCGCGAGGGCTCGTACGCGCTGATCCCGGTGCAGCTCCTCATGGCGGGCTTCGGGGCGGCGGTGCTCGCGTTCTACCTGCTCTACCACGGCCGGCACCGGCGGCTGGGCCAGCCGTTCGCCGCCGTGTTCACCCTGCTCGCGCTCGGACGCTTCGGGTTCGAGTTCCTGCGCGCGGACAATCCCATGGTGGGCGAGTTCACCCTGCACCAGTGGATCTCGCTTGCGCTTGCGGCCGCCGGGGCGCTGCTGTGGTGGGCGCTCGGCCGCTGGGCGCCGCCCTACGAGCCCCGCGCGGCGGCGGCACGCGACTGACCGGGCACAGCCTGCGCCTCAGCGCGGGGGGATGTGCGCCATGGCGCGCTCGGCCATGGCGGTGATCGTGAGGGCGGGGTTCACGCCCGGGTTGGCCGAGACCGCCGCGCCGTCCACCACGTACAGCCCCGGGTAGCCGTACACGCGGTGCTCGGGATCGATCACCCCCGCGTCCGGATCCGCCCCGATCACCGCGCCGCCGAGCAGGTGGGCGGTGGCGGGGGTGCCGCGCAGCAGCTCGGTGAACAGGGTCTGCGGCACGCCGTCGACCTCGTGTGCCATGCGGTCGGCGATCTCGGTGGCGAGCGGCAGGAACGCGCGCGGCGGCGTGCCGCCGTCGAGCTCGGAGCGCAGCCCGCCGCGCCACGGGTGCAGCGGCGTCGGACCGAGTCGCAGCCGCAGCGTTCCCTCGCTCGCCTCCATGTAGAGCAGGATCACGCTCGAGCGCGTGAAGTCGGCGACGGTGGCCGTGCGGAGATATGCCGCGGGGCGGGCGAGCAGACGCCGGGCGAGTTCGCGAAGCCGCGCGCCGAGCGTCTCGCCCGGGGCG
>RFJN01000361.1 GCA_003694875.1 Planctomycetota bacterium
GCGTCCTTGCGCAACTCGGCCTCGAGCTCGGGCGACCAGGGGCGTGCGGCGGGGATGACCTCGAGCACCTCGATCACGTGCCAGCCGTAGCGGCTGCGCACCGGATCGGAGATCTTGCCCACCGGCAGCGAGAAGGCGGCCTCGGCGAAGGCGGGCACCATCTCGGGCCGCGCGAACGGCGGCAGTTCGCCTCCGCGCGCCGCCGAGGCGGGATCCTCCGACTCGCGCCGCGCAAGTTCGGCGAAATCGGCTCCCTTGCGCAGCCGCTCGACGGCGCGTTCGGCGCGCTCGCGCGCCGCCTGCTCGATCGCGGTGCGCCGATCCTCGGGCATACCGGGCCGCAGCCGCACCTGGTACAGGATGTGGCGCACCCGACGCTTCTCGCCGTAGCGCATGGCGTACTCGCGCTTGAGCCCCTCGGGGCTCGTGCGCCGCATCTTCACGAGTGTCTCGATCAGATACCCCATGCGTGCGTGCGGACGATAGCGACGGCGCAACTCGTCCCAGTCCATGCCCTGCAGCTCGGGCATCTGCTGGCTCTGGCGGACCTTGTCCTCGATCCAGGCGCGCACCCGCTCGTCGGTGGCCACGACCCCGAGCCGTCGTGCCTCGCGCTCCACGAGCCGTTCGTTGACGAAGACCTGCACGTAGCCGTCGCCGAACTGCCCGAGCAGGTAGTCCTTGTACTCGCCGATCCGGATCGGCTCGCCGTCGATGCGCACGAGCACGGCGTCGTCGGGCGGCGCCGCCTTGCGCCAGTCGAACTCGGCGCTGAGCGTATCGCCCGGCGCCGCGGGCCGCGCCGTCGCGCTGGGAGCGGCGGGCGCCGCGTCTCCGCCCGGCGCCGTCGCGCGCGGTGGGGGCGGCGCCGGCGGTCCGTCGGCGGCCCACAGCGAGGCCACGGCCGTGGCGAGCACGATCGCGGCGACAGGCCCCTGGATACGACGCGCGTCTCTCACCTCACCCTCCCCGTTCGCACTCGCCGACCGCCTTCGCCCGCGCGCCCACCGCCCCGTTGTCCGACGCGTAGCCCGCGGGGTGGCTGCGGTGCCACGCCCAGGCGCTGCGCACGATCGCGTCGAGGTCGTGCTCGGGCTCGAAGCCGAGCCGCTCGCGCGCCCGGCGCGCGTCGGCGACGAGCGCGGGCGGATCGCCGGGACGCGGCGGTGCGGGCTGCGCGACGATCTCGCGCCCGGTCGCCTCCCGCGCGGCGGCGATCACCTCGCGCACCGTGCTGCCGCGGCCGGTCCCGAGGTTGAACGCCTCGAAGCGCCCGAGCCCCTCGTCGCCGGCGCGTTCGAGCGCGAGCCGGTGGGCGCGGGCGAGATCGTCGACGTGGATGTAGTCGCGCACGCACGTACCGTCGCGGGTGGGCAGATCGGTGCCGAAGATCTGCACCGCTGTGCCGGTGCGAGCGGCCTCGAGGATCCGCGGGATCAGGTGCGTCTCGGGGTCGTGGTCCTCGCCGAGCGAGCCGTCGGCCGCTGCGCCGGCGGCGTTGAAGTAGCGCAGGGCGACCGCGCCGAAGCCCCAGGCGTGCGCCACGTCGCGCAGCATGTGCTCCACGCTCAGCTTGCTCGAGCCGTAGGCGGTCACCGGCCGCTGCGGATGGTCCTCGGCGATCGGGACGGCGTCGGGTACGCCGTAGGTCGCACACGTCGAGGAGAAGACGATCGCACGGGCCCCCACACGGTGCATGGCCTCGAGCAGCCGCAGCGAACCGACCGCGTTGACACGGTAGTACAGCGCCGGCTCGCGCACCGACTCGGGCACGAGCGCCTTGCCCGCGAAGTGGACCACCGCCTGCACGCCGTCGAGCGCGGGCTCGAGCGGGTCGCGGCACAGATCGAGCTGCTCGAAGCGCAGCGGCAGCCCTGCGAGCGCTTCCCGGTGGCCGGTCGAAAGGTCGTCGAGCACGCGCACCTCATGGCCGGCCTCGAGCAGCGCGCGCACGGTGAACGCCCCGATGTAGCCGGCCCCGCCGGTGACCGCCACCTTCATGATCCTCGTCGTCTCCGTCGTCGCGGGCTGCGCAGGCGGTTGGCCACGATGCGCTCGAGCAGGGCGTCGAAGCGCGGCAGATCCCGCAGGCTCGCGAGGTCCGGATCGGCCGCCATGTGCTCGGCGTCGTCGTAGCCGAGCTCGATCGCGCGTTCGAGCGCGTCGAGCGCGGCGGTCGGCTGACCGGTGAGCGCCAGCGAACAGCCCAGGTTGTAGTGCACGATCGGCTCCTCGGGCACTAGCTGCGCGAGCCGCTGATCGATCGCGAGCCCCTCCTCGTAGCGGCCCGCCTCGGTGTAGAGGTGGCCGAGCGCGTGCAGCGCCTCGACGTGGTCGGGCTCGGTGCGCAGCGCCGCCTCGTAGAAGCCGATCTCGAAGCTGCGCCCGAGTTCCTGCTGCAGCGACTCGCTCAACAGCGCCCCGTCCTCCATGGATGGCCCCCCGTTGCGACGTGCCGCAGCCGTGCCCCGGGCGCACCGAGCGGCGGCCACCGACGCTTGCCCGGCCCCGCACTTGTTGGCATTCTAGCGGGGTGGCAGGTGAGAGGAAAGCGAGCGCGCCGGTGGCGAGCGGGCAACGGAAAGCGACAGGCAAGCGCAGCCGCGCGAACGCGGGCAAGCGGCCGGCGGCGGCCGGACGCGGACGCCAGAAGCTCTTCAAGACGGGGGAACTCGCCGCGCAGTCGGGCCTGTCCCGGCAGGTGATCTACAACTATGCCACCCTCGGGCTGCTGCGGCCCGTCTCGGTGAACCGGGCGGGACACAAGCTGTTCGACGCGACCGCGCTCGTGCGCATCCAGCTGATCCAGAATCTCGTGGCGCGCGGCTACACGCTGCGCGACATCCGGCAGATCTTCTTCCGCGAGCGGTGAGCGCCGCAGCGCACCGCGGCGCGCCATCCGCCGCGCATCCCGCGCGCTCGACGATTGCGAGCCCGCGCGCACCCCGATAGAATCCCGGACTTCGTACTCGCGCCCCTGCACGGGGCGCCTCGAGGAGAGCGCGCAGCGTGTCGCCGCACACCGATCCGGTCGTTCTCGCCACCCGCAACCCGGGCAAGATCCGTGAGATGCGGGCGCTGCTCGAGCCGCTCGGACTGCGGCTCGTGAGCGCGGCCGAACTCTCGCTGCCGCCGGTCGCGGAGAGCGGGAGCAGCCTCGCCGAGAACGCGCGCCACAAGGCGATCGAGATCGCGACCGCCTCGGGTCTGGCCGCGATCGCGGACGACACCGGCCTCGAGGTCGACGCCCTCGGCGGTGCCCCCGGTCTGCATTCCGCCCGCTGGGCGGGGCCGGGCTGCAGCCCCGAGGACAACAA
>RFJN01000362.1 GCA_003694875.1 Planctomycetota bacterium
AGGCGTAGCTGTATCCGCCCTGATCGCGGCGGTACACCGGGCCTGCGTACTCGGGGTAGTCGGCCACCTCGACCAGGAAGCTGCTCACCCAGTTCTGCCCCGCCGCGTCGACGAGCCCCAGCCCGAAGAAGCCCTGATCGAGGGCCGGACTGAGCCCCGCGTGGGTGAAGCTCAGAGTGAAGTCGCCGCTGTAGACGGTGGTGCTGATGAGGGCCGAGTGCACGACGTCCGGGGCGGGACCATACGGCGGACCGTGCATGTTGTACTCGCCATACGCGCCGGGGCTGTAGGTGATCGCCTGCGCGCCCTCGTCGAACACGAAGCTGTCGGTCGTGGAATCGCCGGCCTCGACGAACAGCGCCGCGCCCCTCGCCCGCGGGGCGAGCGAGAGCAGCAGGCAGGCGAGCCCGACAAGGCAAAGCGATACATGGCCGAAACGGCAGCGACGGGCCACGGTGCCTCGTGGCGAGCAACGCAGGTGCATGGCACCCTCTCTCTCTGCAGGCGTGGTGCTGCCGCAATATAACTCCCGGATTCGCGGAAGGCCACTCGCCTCTGCCACATCGGGGCGGCGCCGGGACCGCGCGCGTCGGGAGAGCCGGGTCCGCTACAGGGCTCTGTCCGCCAACCCGGCACACCAACCACGTCTGTCGCCATGCCTCCTCCGGCCGACCGGCCCGAAGCGAGGGTCGTACACGATCGAGATGACCTGCAAGAGCACGCGTGGGATCGGATCCGGGGCTTGCTGGCGTGCTCTCGCCGGGAGCACGGCCCGGAGGTGCGTGGCGAAGCCGCCGACCGTGAGACTCTGGCCACAGAGGACACAGAGAGCACAGAGAGAATTCCTCGGACCGGTTCGCAGACCGGCGCCAGCAGCCGCGGGCCGAGGCGACGTTGTCCTTCGACCCCCGAGGCGACGATCGGCCGGGTGTGCGTGTCTGCGTTGCGCTCCCGCCCCCGCCCCTCTTTGATCTCTGTGTCCTCTGTGGCGGAAAACCTCCAGCGACAACGGCCCGGCTCGCGTGCGCGCCGACGGGTTCGCCACGCAGAACCTTGCGCCCGGTCCCCCGACACGCGGCAGCCTGTCGACTCACGGTGCGACCCGGTTTGCCACGGCTCGAAGACGGCTCGCCCCGGCCGCCGATGAACGGGCCACCGGTGTGCTCACGGTCCGGTGTTGCACCGCTCCCACCACGTGCAGCCGGCGAGGTGGTCGTTGACGAGTCCCATGGCCTGCATGAAGGCGTAGCAGGTGGTGGGGCCCACGAAGCGGAAGCCGCGCCGCCGCAGCTCGCGAGCGAGCCGGCGCGAGGCGGGTGTCTCGGCGGGGAGGCGCGTGAGCGGTCGGGGACGCGGCGGCGGTGCGAAGTGCCACAGCCACCGCACCGCGTCGCCGGTCTCCTCCCGCAGCGCGAGCCAGCAACGGGCGTTGTGGATCGCGGCCTCGATCTTGCCGCGGTGCCGCACGATCGAGGCGTCGGCGAGCAGCCGTTCGACGTCGCGTTCGGTGAAGCGGGCGAGCCGTTCGGGCTCGAAGCGCGCGAACGCGCGCCGAAACGCCTCGCGCTTGTGCAGGATGGTGCGCCACGACAGGCCGGCCTGGAAGCCCTCGAGGCACAGCTTCTCGAAGAGCGCACGCTCGTCGCGCTGCGGCCGTCCCCACTCGGTGTCGTGGTAGCGGGTGTAGTCGGGATCGGCGAGGCACCACGCGCAGCGCGGCCGTCCGTCCGGCCCCGGCTCGACCCGATCGAACACCGGCCCGGGGCGCCTGCGCGCTCCGGGCCGGTCTCGCGTTCGGCCGCGATCCGCCATCAGTGCACGGGGATCCTCTGCACGCTCCGGTTGCCGGCGCCGTCGATCGCGACGAGCGTCACGAAGCCGGTCTCGGGCGCGGGCAGTTGCACGACGAACGAGCCGTCGCGTGCGAGCCGCACCGCCACCCCGTCGATGGTCACCTTCGCGGAGGGGTCGTCGACACGGCCGCGCACGGTGACGGTTGCGCGTGCGTCGGCGGCCACGATCCGCGGCGGCTGCCAGTCGGCGTGCAGTTGCACCAGGCTCTGCGCGCGGTTGCCGGCGGCGTCCCAGGCCTGCACGACGATGCGGTTGCTGCCGGGCTGCAGCCGCACGACGGCGCTCCAGATCCCGCGCCGATCGGGGCGTGCGTTGACACCGTTGATGCGGACCCCGGCGACCCCGCGGTCGTCGCGCGCCCGCACCTGGACGCGCACGGTGTTGGCGCGCACGAGTCCGGGCCGGGGCGAGAGGATCTCGACGACCGGACGCGTGGTGTCGGCCGGCGGAGGCGGCGGCGGCGGAGGAGGCGGCGGCGGTGCGGAGGCGCGTTCACCGAGCACGATGAAGCCGTTCTTGCCCTCGCCGCAGATCATGCGCGGTCGGGAGTGCAGCCCGGGCAGCTGGCTCCAGCGGCCCTGGTAGGCGGGATCGAACACCACCTGGCCGTTGGCGAGCAGCAGCGCCGCCCCGTGCTGCTGTCCGCCGGCGAGATCGACCACCGGGGCCGGGGCGGCGGGCGCGTTGCTCCAGGTGCCGCCGCCGATGATGCGGGTCATGCGTGCGAGGCGACGACCGCCGGCAATGGTGACCCCGTGCTTGATCTCGCCGGCTATGTGCTGGGCGGGAAAGGGGGTCTGGTAGACCTGCCAGCCCTGCCCCTTCTTGGGAAGGTAGAGGTAGGCGATCTGGCGCCCGTCGCGGCTGAGCACGACGGGGCCGCGCTTGGCATCGCCGGCCATGTCGCGAATGGCGAAGGGGGCGGGCGGCAGGACGTTCCAGGCGGGGCGTCCGACGTCGAGCAGGTAGGCGACCCGCCGTCCTCCGAAGGCGAGAGCGCCGTAGGTGGGCGGGCCGCTCATGCCCTCGATCGCGATCGGCGCCTGCGGAAGCTGTTTCCAGTCGGTGCGGTCGTAGGTGCGCAGCCACGCGACCTGTCGTCCGTTGCCCCCGAACACGAAGATGCCGCCCTTGGGCTGGCCGGCGATGCCGCGGATCGAGATTGGCGGTCGCGGCATGATGCGCCACTTGCCCTCGCGGAACGCCGTGGCCCCCTCGAGCACGAGGTCGCCGCCGAGTGCGGGCAGCGTCGTGCCGAGCGCGAGCCCGAGCGCGCACAGCCACGTCGGCAATCTTCGGGACGGCCTGCGTCGGCTCACGCGGCCGCTTGTTGCTTCCGGCATAACCGAATCCCCCTCCCTTGCGGTCTCGTCCGAGCGCGCGGACGCCTGCGGCGCTCGGCCGGTGGCGATCGTCGCCGTCCGGGCCGCGTCCTGCAAGCCCGGCCGTGGCGCCCACGCTTCGGACGCCCGGCGCGTGCGCCTATTCGACCGGAGCCTGTTCGCTCTGCGGCCGCTGTGGCTGCGCGGTCTCGGCCTCTTGCAGCAGCGCGCGGGCGCGTTCTCGCCAGCGCGTCGGGTCGTCGGGCAGGCTCTCGTCGTTGCAGATCCGCTGGACGACGACGAGCAGGTCGTAGGCGGCGCCGGGATCCTGTTGCTGCTCGATCTGCTCGCGGAGTCGCGCGAGGGTGTCCACCGCGGCCGGACCGACCTCGTGGGCGAACACGAGCGCGCGTCGCCGGAGCGAGGGGTGGTGGTAGGCGCGTTCGACGACGCGGGCCCGGTCCTCGGGGCTGGCGGCGAGCCGCACCGCGGCGGCGAACAGCGTCTGGGCGACCTGCGGACCGCGCGCACGTCCGAGCGCCTCGAGCACCGGTTCGAACAGGGGCTCGAGCCGGGCCGCGCCGGCCCACAGCGCCGCGCGGCGCACGACATCGGGCTCGGTAGCCTGTTCGAGCGCGGCCCGGATGATCTCGGGGTGCTCGCGTGCGAGCCGCACCGGCTCGGCCTCGCGCGAGAGGGCGGTCCCGAGCGCCTGCGCGACACGTCGTGCGAGTTCGGCCTCGCTCTTCGGTTCGGGTGCGGGCGGGGCCACGCGTCCGGTGGCGAGCAGGAAGCGCAGGCGCGCAGGCGGCGCGAGCGCTTGCGCGCGGCGCTGATCGGGGTCGTGGGCGGCGAGGGCGCGTGCGGCGCCGATCCAGCGCGCGGGGCTCGTCTCGTGCTGCAGTCGCCAGGCCGAGACCTCGGCGACGAGGCGGTTGCGGTAGGCGTAGCCGAGGGCGGCGAGCAGCGCGAGCCCGAGTGCGGCGAGCAGCAGCGGGCGCAGCGCGCGCGCTGCCTGCCGGCCGCCGGCGGACTGCGTTCGGGTTTCAACCGCCATGGGGGGGCTCTCCCGTCTCGTTCCC
>RFJN01000363.1 GCA_003694875.1 Planctomycetota bacterium
AACGGTCCGTGCGGGCGCAGGCGCTCGATCAGTTCGCGGCTGATCGTGCTGTACTGCATGTTGTAGCCGATCTGCATGCGGAAGCGCAGCGAGGCCTGCACCTGTTCGCGCGCGAGGCGGGCGTCGAGTCGGACGGGGCCGGTGCTGTCGCCGAAGATCGCATAGCGGTGGGGGCCGACGAGGTGTCCGTCAGGAGCGTCGGGAAGCACGCCCGGGTAGGCGAACTGGTAACCGCCGTGGTAGATCAGCTCCGGGCGCTCGAAGCGCTCGATGATGGAGCGCGTGATGCGGCAGTAGCCCCGCAGCAACGCGTCGTCGTCGCCGAGCATGATGACGTAGTCGCCGCTCGCATGCTCGAGCGCGTTCTGCCAGTTCTCGGAGACCGGCAGCGGCCGGTCGGTGCGCACGTATCGCACCCGCGGATCGTCGAGGGCGCGGCAGACCTCGGCCGTCTCGTCCTCGGAGGCGTTGTCCGAGATCACGAGTTCGAGATCGGGATCGTCCTGTTCGAGCACGGTGCGCGCGGCGTAGCGCAGATAGTCCGCGCGGTTGCGCGTGGGAAGCAGGACCGAGAGTTTCACGGCCGGTCCCACACCTTCCACGGCGCCGTACCCTCGCTCCACAACTGTTCGAGACGGCGCTTGTCGCGCAGGGTGTCCATGGGTTGCCAGAACCCGCGGTGGCGATAGCACGCGAGTTCGCCGTCGGCGGCGAGCGAGCGCAGCGGTTGCTGTTCCCACACGGTGTGCGCTCCCTCGATGCGCTCGATCACCTCCGGTTGCAGCACGAAGAAGCCGCCGTTGATCCAGCCGCCGTCGCCCGCCGGCTTCTCGGTGAACTCGACGATCCGGTCGCCCTCGATCTGCACCCGGCCGAAGCGGCCCGGCGGTTGCACGCACGTCATCGTCGCCTGCCGTCCGTGCCGGCGGTGAAACGCGATGAGGTCCGCGATGTCGACGTCGCCGACGCCGTCACCGTAGGTGAAGCAGAACGGCTCGTGCGGATCGAGGTAGCGCGCCACCGCCTTGAGGCGTCCACCCGTCTGGGTGTCGGCGCCGGTGTCGACGAGCGTCACCTTCCACGGCTCGACACTGTTCTGGTGCACCTCCATGCGATTTTCCTGCATGTGGAAGGTCACATCCGACATGTGCAGGAAGTAGTTCGCGAAGTACTCCTTGATCACGTAGCCGAGGTACCCGAGGCAGATCACGAAGTCGTGCAGGCCGTGGGCGGAGTAGATCTTCATGATGTGCCACAGGATGGGCTTGCCGCCGATCTCGACCATGGGCTTGGGCCGCAGCTGCGTCTCCTCGGCGAGCCGCGAGCCGAGTCCGCCGGCCAGGATCACCGTCTTCATGCTGTCGGTTCCCTCCGGGTGAGCCGGGCGCAGGACGTCATGATAGGAGATCGGCTGCGTCCGCTGCCAGCTGGATCCGAGATCGGTCGCTCGTACGTCGCCTCCGGCTCGCCGGGCCGAACGGCGGCGGGCCGAGCCGGGCGCGCAGACCGTCGATCACGCCCTGAGTAGAGCGCAACAGCTTCTCGATCGGCCGCGGTTCGGCGAGCAACGCCTTGAGCAGCTCGCGTGCGACCGCGCGCAGCTCGCCGGTCACGCACCGAGGGCGCCGGCGCAGGTGGCGCACCGCGAGCCAGGTGAGGTTGCGCGCGATCATGTAGCGGCGCCACACCGCGTGGTTCGTGGTGCGGAACCGCCGGCCGGCCAGCTCGCACACGGTCACCGCGCCCACGCTGTGCGGCAGGATCACCGGCACCTCCACCACCTGCCAGCCCGCGTCCCACAGCCGCCAGCAGATCTCGTGGTCGACCATGTCGATGAACAGTTGCTCGTTCCAGCCGCCGATCTGCTCGAGCGCCTCGAGACGCACGAGGTTGCCCGACGTCATGACGTGCGTGGTGGTGCGCGGTCGTTCGAGCCGCGGAGGCGGCTCTCGGCGCGCGGGGTCGTGGTGTAGCGGCGCCAGGACGGCGCTGCGATCGGGTTCGGGAGCGTGCGGCAACCACGCGTGCAGCGCCGCGGCGAACCCCGGTGGGGTCCGCGAGTCCTGATCCAGCGTGAGCAGCCACCGGTAGCCGGCGTGCCGGGCGCGTTCGGCGGCGACGTTGAGCGCCCACCCGATTCCGCGGTTGTGCGGACTGCGTATCCCTTCGGTGCGCGGGGCGCGAGCGATCGCTTGTTCGATCGTCGTCCACGTCGCCGCGCCGCTCGCGTTGTCGACCACCCACGTGCGACCGACCCCACGGGCGAGTGTGGCCAGGCGCGCGGCGAAGTCGCCGCGCGGTTCGTGGGTGACCACCACCGCGGCCGTGTCGTCACGGACCGCCGGCGGCGTCGGCGCGGTCTCGGGGCGCGGGGAAGGCGGGCTCACGGCGCGAGTTCCGGGAAGCTGCGATCGCGCTCGGAGATGACAGCGACCGGAAGCGGCCAGCGGATGGCGAGCCGGGGGTCGTCCCAGCGTGCTCCGCGTGCGGCCTCGGGCACGTACCGTCCGCCCATGAGGTAGTGCACCTCGGTGTCATCCTCGAGCGTCTGGAAGCCGTGGGCGAAGCCCGCCGGCACGTACAGCGCGCGGCCGCCGGTGGCATCGAGGCGCACCGCGTGGTGGGCGAAGCGGCGGGGCGAGTCGGGGCGCAGATCCACGATGACGTCGTGGATCGCGCCGCGGCAGCAGCGAACGATCTTCGGTTCGGGGTGCTCGGGATCCTGCCAGTGCATGCCGCGTACGGTGCCGCGCCGTCGGTTGTACGAGATGTTGGCCTGCACCACCTCGAACCCGATCCCGGCTCGCGCCAGGGTGTCGACGCAGAAGCTCCGGGCGAACCAGCCACGTTCGTCCTCGAACCGCTGCAGTTCGATCACGCAGGCGGGGGGCAGGGGCGTGGTGATCAGTCGCATGCTCTCGAGCTCTCCGGTGCGTTGTGGCCTCCGCTGCAGGCGGCGGCGCCGCCGCTCAGTCTACGCTGTCCGGCTCTCGATCGCCCCGGCGTCGCTGCCGCGCAGCCCCGTCCGGATCCACCTCGTCCGAGGCGGCCGGTTCTCCGAGCCGCGCCTCGAGCCGGCGCCGCAGCGCGAGCAACCCGTCGGCGAGACGCTCGATCGTGCGTCGGCGCACAAGCCGCTCGCGCCAGGGGGCGGGGATCGCCTCGACGCCGTAGAAGCAGCCCGCGATCTGCCCGAAGACCGCGCCCGTGGTGTCGGCGTCGTCGCCGAGGTTGACCGCTGCGAGCGCGCCCGCGCGGAACGAGTCGGTGCTCGCGAACGCCCACAGCGCCGCCTCGAGGCAGTCGACCACGTAGCCCGTGCCGCGGATCTCGGGCGGGCGCTTGCGCAGGAAGCTGCCGCACGCGACGGCGTCGACCTCGGGGCACAACGGCTGCCGCTCCCACAGTCCCGGCACGGGACTGTAGCGTTCGGACAGCAGCGTGGCCTTGGGTTCGCCCGCGAGCGCCCCCAGGAGCAGGCCGGCGAAGTAGCGGCACGCATCGAGCGCGGTGCGCGCGCCGTGGGTCGTGGCGCTGCTCGTCGCGGCCTTGCGGATCGCCTTGTCGGGATCGAAGGCGAACGCGAGCGGCACCGGCGCGAGCCGCATGAGCGAGCCGTTGCCGGCGGTCTGCGGGTCGGTGGGGCCGGGGAACGGCTCGCCCGTCTCGACGAAGCGCGACAGCGCGCGGCGCGTCGTGTTGCCGATGTCGAAACAGCTGCCGGTGCTCGAGAGATAGCCCTCGCGCCACCAGCACACGTAGCGCTCGAGCTGATCGATCGCGTCGAAGCCGCCGCGTTCGATCAGGCTCTCGGCGAGACACAGCGCGAGCGAGGTGTCGTCGGTCCACTGCCCCGGCGCGAGTTCGAACGGTCCGCCGCCGACCAGGTCCGCGATCGGCTCGAAGCTGCCGGGCGGCGAGAACTCGAGGGTGGTGCCGAGCGCGTCGCCGGTCGCGAGCCCGAGCAGCGCGCCGCGGTAGCGGGAACGGAGAGGGTCGTGAGGCATGCGGTGGCGGCTTTCCCGTGGACGGTGACCGGCTCCGGCGCAGCCGGAGCCGGCGCGTTGCGGCCGGTGGCGAGTCAGCTCGTGCTGCTCGCCTCGAGCTGGCGCCCGGCGTCCCGCTCCCGACGCTCCTTCTCGGCGACGAGGCGGTCGAGGATCGTCTCGATCATCCAGTGGATATGCTCGCGCCGCTCGTTGAGCCGGGCCGGCTCCATGGGGTCACCGCCCCACAGCTCGTCGAGCGCGGGCGCGTAGGTGAAGTAGTTGACCACCATGCCCGACACACTCATGAACAGGTGGCGGGTGGCGAGTGGGCCGTCCTCGGGGGTGAGATCGTCGAGCAGCTTGCCGACCGCGCGCGACAGTTCCACGAGGTTGCGCCGGATCTGGTGCACCCGGCCCGAGCGTCGCGCGACCTCCTGCTGGATCAGCCGTGGGTACAGGCGGTTGCGCTCCATGAAGTCGAGGTAGTCGTCGATCAGCCGGTGCACGCGATCGCGGGTGCTGCCGTAGGTGCGCGAGAGCGAACGCTCGATCGTCTCGCGGTGCGCCTTGTAGTAGCGGTCGATCACCGCATCGAACAGCTCGCCCTTGCTGCCGAAGTGGTAGAAGACGAGCGCCTTGTTGACGCCGGCGAGCTCGGCGACATCGCGCATGCTCGTCCCCTCGTAGCCCTTCTCGCCGAGCAGCTTCTCGGCCGCCTCGAAGATCTTCTCCGCGGTCGAGGGGCCGCCGCTGCGCCGCTTCCTCTTCGCGTTCCTTGCGCCGCCGCGTCCCCGCCCCTTCTGTCTTGCCGGAACCGTGTTCGTCATGGCGATCTCCTCCGTGCCGGCCGCGCCGGACAGAGCCCTGGACGGCCCCGAGGCCGCCCCCCCAACGGTGTGCCGCAGGCTCCCCCAACGGGACACAGCCCCATTGTATCTACCGGTGCAAACGGGGGGGTTGACCGGTGAGATATAATGTGGTTGACCGATCGGTAAAAACTGTGCGCTGCGGCGCCGGACGGGGAGGGAAGGGCATGGGAATCGGGCTTCGGAAGCGGGGGCAGCAGCGCAGCGGTGGGGCCGTGATCGCCGAGATGCTCGCGGCCGAGGGTGTCCGGCACGTGTTCGGCATCATCGACGGCAGCTACTTCGGGCTCTACTCGGCGCTCGAACCGGCGGGCATCCGGCTGATCGGACCGCGCCACGAGGCGAGCGCGGCCCACATGGCGGGAGCCTACGCGCGACTGACCGGCGGGTTGGGCGTGTGCATGGCGTCGAACGGACCGGGGGTCGCCAACATGCTCACGGGCATCGCGGTCGAGCACACCGAGGGCAATCGCGTCCTCGTGATCACGAGCTGCCGCCGCACCGGCGCCTGCTCGCCCGACCGCGGCGGCACGTTCCAGTGCTTCCCGCACACGGCGGTCACCGGCCCGATCACCCGCTGGGCCGCGACGGTGCCGAGCGCCGAGCGGCTTCCGGAGATGGTGCGCAAGGCGCTGCGCGCGGCGTGGGCGGGTCGGCCCGGCGTGGTGCATCTCGATGTGCCGGAGGACATTCTCAACGGGACGCACGCGTTTCCCTCCGAGCGCGGCTGGGCGCCCGAACGCTACCGGGCGCTCGAGGGGCCGCAGCCCTCGCCGGCACAGCTGGACCGGGCGCTCGCCATGCTGCTCGAGGCCGAACGCCCCATGTTGCATGTCGGCGCGGGGGTCGTGCACGCGCGCGCCTTCGAGCCGCTCGCGCGCGTCGCCGAGGCGCTGCAGCTTCCGGTGACGACGAGCTGGCCGGGCCGTTCTGCCTACCCCGAGACCTCGCCGCTCTCGGTGCCGCTCACCCACATCGAGACCCACCGCACGGTGCGCAACGAGGCCGACTGCGTGCTGACGCTCGGCTCGCGGCTCGCCGAGACCGACTGGTGGGGCAAGCCTCCGTACTGGAGGGATCCGGCCGAGCAGCGCATGATCCAGGTCGATATCGAGCCGAGTTCGATCGGGCTGCACAAGCCGGTCGATCTCGGGATCGTGGCGGACGTCGGTGCGTTCCTGCACGCGCTCGCCGAGCGGCTCGAGCACAGCCCGCCGGAGATCGATCTCGCCGCGCGCCGCGACTGGCTCGAGTCGATCGCACGTGCGCGGGCGAAGGAGCGGGCGCGCCTCGAGCGGCTGCGGCGGCAGCGGGCAGACGGAGTGCACTCGGCGCGGCTCGTGGCGCTGACGCGCGAGCTCACCGCGCGCGATGCGATCGTCGTGCTCGACGGCGGCAACACCGCCGTCTGGGGGCAGTTCTTCTACGAGCTGCGCGAACCCAACACGCTGCTCACCACCTGGAAGATGGGCATGC
>RFJN01000364.1 GCA_003694875.1 Planctomycetota bacterium
CCGGCCAGCTGCGCGCGAAGGGCAGCGGCGGGATCGAGGGCCGGATCGTGCTGAGGGCGGGACGGGTGCTCGGCGCGTGGGTGACGGGGGGCGGTACGGCCGAGGCCTACGGCGAACGGGCGCTCGCCGCGCTGCGACAGTGGCGCTCGGGGCGGTTCGAGGTGTGGCTGCGGCACAGCGGCGCCGAGCCGGTGGCGGCGTGAGCGGGTCGCACGGATCTCCCGTGCGTGGCCTTCGGTGCGGTGTGACGTCCCGATAGAGCGGAGGCGGGCTGCGACGCTGTGCGACCGGTTGACGGCGAGGGGTTCGTTACCGATACTGTGCCGTGGAGGCTCGGCCCAGGGAATGCTCCGATCGCGGACGCTCCCGACGGCGTTGCCTCCTTCGCCTTTTAACGTTCAACACCCCGGGGTTCGTGTGGATCCGGAACGTACACGATACCGTACGTGCGGAACGTCTGGCCGCCACGACTTACCGCGCCCCGGAACTGCAGTTGTGCGAGCCAGTCGCCGTAGCGCTTCGCGATCTCGGGTCGGGTTCCGGCCTGCATTCCGCGTCGTGGAAGACGGAATCCCCAGTTGATGCAGTAAATGGCTAGGTCGGCAGCCTGGAGCGGGTACGTCATTTCCGACGACACGAAGAACGGAGTCGGAACGATCCACGTAGCACGGCGGCGGCCGGGCTGGGTGCGACGAAAGTAGGATTGCAGACGACGGACGAAGCGTCTGTCCTCGTTCTTCTCGCATTCGTCCATCACCAACAGGCCGTGTTGTTTCTTCGATTGAAGGAAATAGAAGTAGCGCTCGAGAAGGAAAACATGGTCCTTTCGGAGGTATAGTGGGTGCGCACCGCTTGAGCAGCGGGCGACGCCTCTTGGAATCGCGGCTGCGAACAGAGAGGCGTCGTGCTCGCGCAGCAACTCAAAGACCCCCGTTGCCATCTCGAGGCATGCCTGCCCGTACGCCGTGAATTCGACCCGTCGTGGAGTTTCCTTGCGCAGGCCGCGCTGCAGGAACGATCGACAGTGCAAGCGGCGATCCTCGTCCGCAAGCGGTGCTTGCTGGGAAGCCCACCGGAAACGGTCCTTGTCGAGGAGCCGGCATCCTTTGAGTTCGGCACCGAAACGGTCGAGCGGCGCGCCGAACGAGTGGATTTCGCGCTGCTGCATGGCCTGAACGAACGGCCAGAGCTTGGAGGCGTGCAGGACCACTCCCCCGCGGACTTCATACGGCATCGAACGGTGGTCGTGTCCGCTCTCGTCCAGAAACAGGAGGTAGCTCATGCGTCCCGCCGAGTACGTGCCTCCGGCATCCTAACGACCGCCCTTGACGGTGTTGCAAATCGCCGCCGAGGCCTACGGCGAGCGGGCGCTCGCCGCGCTGCGGCAGTGGCGCTCGGGGCGGTTCGAGGTGTGGCTGCGGCACAGCGGCGCCGAGCCGGTGGCTGCGTGAGCGGGCTGCTGCTCACTCCCACTCGATCGTGCCCGGCGGCTTCGAGGTGATGTCGTAGGTGACGCGGTTGATGCCCGCCACCTCGTTGACGATCCGGTGCGCGATCCGTGCGAGCAGCTCGTGCGGCAGCCGCGCCCAGTCGGCGGTCATGCCGTCCTCGCTCTCGACCACCCGCAGCACGCACACGCTCTCGTAGGTGCGCCGATCGCCCATCACACCCACGCTGCGCACCGGCAGCAGCACCGCGAAGCTCTGCCACACCCGGTCGTGCCACTGGCTGTCGCGCATCTCCTCGAGCACGATCGCGTCCGCCGCGCGCAGGATCTCGAGCCGCTGCGCGGTCACCTCCCCGACGATCCGCACCGCGAGCCCGGGGCCGGGAAACGGCTGGCGGCGAGTGATCTCCGGCGGCAGCCCGAGCTCGTCCCCGATCCGCCGGACCTCGTCCTTGAAGAGGTGGCGCAGCGGCTCCACGAGCTCGAAACCGAGCCGTTCCGGCAGTCCGCCGACGTTGTGGTGGCTCTTGATCCGCGCGGTGGGACCGCCGTGCGGTGCGGTGCTCTCCACCACGTCCGGATAGAGCGTGCCCTGCGCGAGAAACCGCGCCCCCTCGATCGAGCGCGCCTGCTCGGTGAACACGTCGATGAAGGTGTGCCCGATCCGGATGCGCTTCTCCTCGGGGTCGGTGACCCCGCGCAACCGCTCGAGAAAGCGCTCGGCGGCGTCGACGCAGCGGAAGTCGAGGCCGAACTGGCCCGAGAACGTCTGCTGGACGTGTACCGCCTCGCCGGCGCGCAACAGGCCGTTGTCGACGAAGATGCAGCTCGATCGGTCCCCGATCGCGCGCTGCAGCAGCACCGCCACCACCGCGCTGTCGACCCCGCCCGACAGCCCGCACACCACCCGCCCCCGCTCGCCGACCTGCGCGCGGATCTCGGCGATCGCGGTCTCGATCGTCGCGCTCGGCGTCCAGTCGCAGCGCAGCCCCGCCACCTCGAGCAGGAAGTTGCGCAGCATCCAGCCCCCTTCCGGGGTGTGGCTCACCTCGGGGTGGAACTGCACCCCGTACAGCGGCCGGTGCTCGTGGCGCACCGCCGCGATCGGGCAGCCCGGCGTGCGCGCGATCGAGCGGAAGCCGCGCGCGATCTCGAGCACCCGGTCGCAATGCGACATCCACACCGTGGTCTCGGGCGGCAGGCCGCGAAAGAGCGGGTCGGTGGTGTCGAGCGCGATGCGGGTGCGGCCGTACTCGTGCTCGCTGCCCTGGCGCACCCCGCCGCCGAGCGCATGCACGAGCAACTGCATGCCGTAGCAGATCCCGAGCACCGGAAGGTCCGCCTCGAGGATCGCCGGATCGAGCTGCGGGGCGTCGTCGGCATAGCACGAGGCGGGGCCACCGGAGAGCACCACCGCGGCCACGTCGCGGCGCCGCAGCTCGGCGAGCGGGGTGTCGTGCGGCAGGATCAGCGAGAAGGCGTGATGCTCGCGCAGCCGGCGCGCGATCAGCTGGGTGTACTGCGAGCCGAAGTCGAGCACCGCGACCGGGCTGGTGGGGGGCATGGGGGGGTCCTCGCAAGGGCTCGCTCAGCGCCGCGGCCGCCGGCGGCCCGGCTGCGGTGGGGGTTCGTAGGAGAACAGACCGTGCACGTTGCCCTCGATCTGTGCGGCGGGGCTGCGGCGCTCGAAGCGCAGCTCGCCGTCGTGCAGCCGCGCATGCAGCGTCGCGAGATCGCGACAGCCGAGGTCCTGCAGCGCATGCCGCAGCCCCTGCAGCACGTACGGCACGTAGTCGAGCACCGACCCCTTGTCGACCACCGTGCCGCTCACCCCCTGCGCTACCCGGATGCGCTGCTCGTCCGCGAAGTAGCGCTTGCCGCCACCGCGCTCCATGGCCTCGAGCGACGCCATGCCGCGGTAGCGCTTGACCCGCACCCCGTTCTCGTAGAAGTACTCGCCGGGCGCCTCCTCGGTGCCGGCGAGCATGGAGCCGAGCATGGCGCACGCTCCCCCCACCGCGAGCGCCTTGACGAGGTGGCCGATGCTGCGCACCCCCCCGTCGGCCACCACTGGCACGTCGTGTTGCGCGGCGTAGGTGGCGGTGTGGTAGACCGCGGTCGCCTGCGCACGTCCCACCGCCATGGTCTCCTGGGTGATGCAGATCGAGCCCGGCCCCATGCCGACGCGCAGGGCGTCCACCCCCGCCTCGATCAGGTGCTGCGCCTGGCGGCGGGTCACGACGTTTCCGCCCATCACATCCACCTCGGGGTGGCGTTCCTTGATGTAGCGGATCGTCTCGATCTGGTAGCGCGAATCGCCCTGCGCCGCGTCGATCACGATCAGGTTGACCCCGGCCTCGACGAGGGCGTCGATCCGCTCGCGGTCGTGCTCGCGCGTCGACACCGCTGCCCCGACCTTGAGCCGCTTGGTGTGCTTCTCCTTGGTGGCGTCGGGGAACTCCCGGTTCTTCAGCAGGTCGGTGCGTGTCACGAGCGCCACGAGCCGCCCCTCGCTGTCGACGATCGGCAGCTTGCCCTTCTTCGAGCGGCGCAGGATTTCGTTGGCCTCCTCGAGGCTCACCCCCTTGCGCGCCCACAGGAGATCGCGGGTCATGACCTCGCGCAGCGGACGGCTGCGGTCGGGCTCGAGATCGATGTCGCGGTTGGTGACGAGGCCCACGAGCCGTGAGCCGAGGCGCCCGTCCTCGGTGATCGGGATCGAGCTGAAGCCGTGCCGCTCTTTGATCCGATCGACATCGGCGATCGTGTTCTCGGGCGCGAGGCAGACCGGATCGGTGATGAAACCGTTCTCGAAGCGCTTGACCCGGCGCAGCTCGGCGACCTGCTCCTCGATCGTGTTGTTGTAGTGGATCACCCCGATCCCGCCGAGCAGCGCGAGTCGGATCGCCATGGTGGACTCGGTCACGGTGTCCATGGGCGAGCTCACGATCGGCGCCCGCAGGGTGATGTTGCGCGAGACGCGGGTGTGCAGCTGCACCGCGTCGACCGGGAAGTCGATATGGCCCGGCAGCAGGATCAGATCGTCGTACGTCAGCCCCTGGCCGGCTTCGGAAAAGAAGCGGCGCGCGTCGAGGCCATCGAGGGGAGTGGGGTTGGTGGGCACGGGGCGGTCTCCTGTCGAAGGGCGGCGGCGGTCGGCCGTGGCCGTCCGCGCTGGGGACGGCGGTGGTCGCCGTGTCGCGGCGGACGGCACGGGGTTGGTTCGACGCGCGCGCCGTGGAGGCAGACGGTATTCGGCGCCGGCCCGGCGGTCAACCGCGAGTGGCGGGGGCGGGGTGCGAGGTGCGTTCGATTGCGGGCTGTGGCCGGCCTGACGTATCATGCCCCGCCCTCCGGCCGGAGGTGCGAGGCGGCCGGTGCGCGCCCCGGCCAACGGGGCCGGGGCCGGCTTCGTACCGTGTGCCGGGTGGCGGGGGCGAACCGAGCGGAGAGGAGTGCTGCATGGCCGACAGCGAGACGCGGCAGACCGGAGCGCCGGACGACCTCGAGGCGATCGAGCGCGTGCAGCGCGCCTACCGGCGGGTGCGCGAGGAGGCGGGCAAGATCATCGTGGGGCAGGAGGCGGTGGTCGAACAGCTCATGATCACCGTCTTCGCGCGCGGTCATTGCCGGATCGTCGGCGTGCCGGGGCTCGCCAAGACGCTGCTCGTGCAGACCATGGCGCGGTGTCTGTCACTCGAGTTCAACCGCATCCAGTTCACCCCCGACCTGATGCCGTCCGACATCACCGGCACCGAGGTGATCCAGGAGGACAAGGCGACCGGCGAACGGCACTTCGTCTTCATCCCGGGGCCGGTCTTCGCGAACGTGATCCTCGCCGACGAGATCAACCGCACCCCGCCCAAGACCCAGGCAGCGCTGCTCGAGGCGATGCAGGAGCACCAGGTGACGGCGGCCGGCGAGAAGCACCCGCTGCCCGAGCCGTTCTTCGTCTTCGCCACCCAGAACCCGATCGAGCAGGAGGGGACCTACCCGCTGCCCGAGGCGCAACTCGACCGCTTCATGTTCGATATCCACATGCACTATCCCGAGGCGGAGGACGAGTACCGGATCATGCGGCTCGGCAACCGGCTCGACAGCGTCGAGATCGAGCCGGTGCTCTCGGGCGAGGAGATCCTCGCGCTGCAGCGCACGGTGCGCCGGGTTCCGATCGCCGAGCACGTGGTGCACTATGCCATGCGGCTGGTGCGCTCGACGCGCTGGAAGACCGACGAGGCGCCGTCGTTCTGCCGCGAGATGCTCAGCTGGGGGGCGGGCCCGCGCGCGACGCAGTATCTGATCCTCGGTGGCAAGGCGCGCGCGATCCTGCACGGGCGCACGTTCGTGAACTGCGACGACATCGCCGCGGTGGCGCACCCGGTGCTGCGCCACCGCATCATCACGAACTTCAACGCGGAGGCCGAGGGGATCACGACCGACGACATCATCGACCGGCTGCTCGAATACGTGCCGCGCGACGCACCGCTTGCGGCCGCCGGCGCGGCGGGCTGACGCGCCATGGCGGAAGCGGACGCGGCGAGGCCCGGAGGCGATCTCCGCAAGTACCTGCGCCCCGAGGTGCTCGTCAAGCTGCGGCGGCTCGATCTGATCGCGCGGCTCGTCGTCGAGGGGTTCGTGACGGGGCTGCACCGCAGCCCGTTCCACGGCTTCTCGGTGGAGTTCGCCGAGTACCGGGAGTACAGCCCCGGTGACGAGATCAAGCACGTCGACTGGAAGGTGTTCGGGCGCACCGACCGGTATTACGTCAAGGTCTACGAGGAGGAGACCAACCTCCAGGCGTTCATCGTGCTCGACAAGTCCGCGAGCATGGAGTTCCGCAGCCACCTCGCCCCCGCGAGCAAGCTCACCTACGGCAGCTGGGTCGCCGCCTCGCTCGCCTACATGCTGCTCGGACAGCGCGATTCGGTGGGGCTGGTGACCTACGACAACGCGGTGCGGGACTTTCTGCCCGCCTCGCAGCACCCCGGCCACCTCAAGGTGCTGATCAAGCAACTCGACGCCATGGAGCCCGGGGCCGACTCGTCCATGGGCGAGGTGCTGCACGGGCTGGCCGAGCGGGTGCGGCGCAAGGGGCTGTTCATCATCATCTCGGATCTGCTCGACGATCCCGAGGCGATCGTGCACGCGCTGCGGCACCTGCGCTATCGCCGCCACGAGGTGATCCTGTTCCACACGCTCGATCCCGCCGAGCTCACCTTTCCCTATCGCGACATGCTCAAGCTCGTCGATCTCGAGGGCGGGCAGGAGGAGATCGTCGATCCGGCTGCGATCCGCGCGAGCTATCTCGAGGAGATGCGCGGCTTCATCGACCGGATCCGCATGGGGTGTCGGACCAATCGGGCCGACTACGTGCAGCTCGACACCTCGCGACCGCTCGGCATGGCGCTCACGCGGTATCTCGCCACGCGCTCGGAGGTGAAACTGCGATGAGTTTCCTGCAGCCGGCCATGCTCTGGTTTGCGGGCCTCGCGAGCGTGCCCGTGCTGATCTACCTGTTCCACCGCCAGCGGTACACCGTGCTGCCGTGGGCGGCCATGGCGTTCGTGCGCCGGGCGCTGCACCGCAACCGGCGGCGCATGAAGATCGAGAACTGGCTGCTGCTTGCGCTGCGGGTGCTCGCGGTGTTGCTGCTCGTCGCCGCCGTGGCGCGCCCGGTGCTGCGCAGCCGGGCGCTCGCCGGCGACACCGAGGGCGGGGTGCGCAACGTCGTGATCGCGCTCGACACGAGCTTCTCCATGGCGCAGCGTCACGGCGCCCGCACCGCCTTCGACCGCGCGCGCGAGGGGGCGCAACAGCTCGCCGCGCACCGCGTGCGCGAGGGCGATCGGGTGGCGCTCGTGCGTCTCGGCGCCGACGCCGAGCCGGTCTACGCCGAGCCGTTCTCGGTGAACGAGCAGGAGCGCGCCCGGCTGATTGCCGACATCGCGGCGCAGCGACCGAGCTACCGTCCGGGCGACATGCCGCGAGCGCTGCGCGGGCTGCTCGCGTTGCTGCCGCGCTTCCGTGGCGAAGAGGACGGCAGCCCGCCGCCGGCCGAGATCTACGTCTTCACCGACCTGCAGCGCTCGTCCTGGCGCGGCGCCGACGGGCGGTGGCTCGATCCCGATCTGCCCGCGACGGTCGAGGCACTGCGGCGCGCCGACGCCCGCGTGACGCTGATCGACTGTGGGGCGCCCGAGCGCGCCAACGCTGCGATCACCGACCTCGGGCTCGAGGAGCCGGTGGCGGTGCTCGACGCGCCGCTGCGCTTCTTCGTGGAGCTGTGGGCCGCCGGGGCGCAGCCGCTCGAG
>RFJN01000039.1 GCA_003694875.1 Planctomycetota bacterium
GAGATCGACGCTGCCGTAGATCGCCATGGCCGCGCCGAGCACGATCAGGATCACCGCGTGCACGAACAGCGGGTTCTTCTTGTCCGCCACCGTCCTGCCCTCCCTTTCGTTGGCCTGCTGTGCGCGCGGGCGCGCAGCGAGCCGAGTCTAGCGTCTGTGCCCGGGGTGTGCCAACGCGCGATCACGCGCCCTCCCAAAGCCGCTGCGCGGCGCGCGCCTGGCTCTGGCGGTCGAAGTAGCGCAGCTTCGCCTCGCACACCTTCGCCTCCGCGAGCGCCTCCACGATCTCGTCGATCAGCGAGCGCAGATCGGGCGGCAGCTCGAGCTGGCCGTGGTCGGCGTCGAACCAGTGCGCCGAGCGCTGGTAGCCCGCGCGGGCGAGGATCGGGAACAGCTCGGCGAGCACGCTGCGGATCGCGCGCTGGAAGCGACGGTCGATGATCAGCGGCACTTGGCCCGAACTCGCCTCGCCGGTATCGAGATCCTCGGGCCGCAGCACCCCGTCGACGTGTGCGGGCAGCTCCGCGGCGAGTTCCTCGACGCGCCGCTTGAGCCGCGCCACCCCACGGCGGCCGAGCCGCAGGGTGTGCTCGCTCTGCGCGACCGCGGTCTCCTTGGCGGTGCGCCGCACCCAGTCAGCGGCGAACGCCTTGAGTCCCTCACGCAAGAGCTCGAGCTTGCGTTCGGCGAGCCGTTCGGCCTCGGCACGACGGCGCTCGAGCGCCTCGATATCGGCCGGCAGCGAGGCCTCGTCGATCTGCGGCAGCAGGCGCACGAGCATGGGTTCGGGGTGGCTTCGTTTGAGCGACATGGAGCTTGGGCTCTCCCAGCGTTGCGGACCCCCGTCCACTGTACGGATCGCGGGGCCGGGCCGCCAGCGGCTCAGTGCTGCCGCTGCCGCCACAGCGCGCGCCAGCGCTCGATACCGCGGCGCCGCTCGGCCGCGGAGCCGGTCGGGTCGTAGCCCGGATCGGTGCCGGTGAGGGCGACGAGCAGGCCGTGAAACAGCTTGCGGTCCTCGAGCCGGCGTGCGCGCTCGAGCTCGTCGATCAGATCGGGCATGGCCGAACTCGCGCCGGTGCGCACGAGCGCGCGCGCCGCCTCGCGCCGCAGACCGAGCGGCTCGTCGGGCCGCAACACCGCGCGAAGCGTCGGAATCGCCGTCCGGTCGCGCTTCTCGCCGATCTCGTGCAGCTGTTGCCAGCGGGCGAAGAACGCCATGGCCGCCTGCGCGTCGGCGACGCGTTCGCCCACCACCTGCTCGAGCAGCGCGCGCGCGCGCCGTCGCACCTCGCGGTAGCTCGAGTCGAGCGCGCGCGCGAGTGCGGGGGTGCACACCGGTCGCTCGAGCCGGTCGAGCTCGCTCCACGCCCGCTCGAGCAGCTTGAGCCGCTCGGCGCGCTTGCGGCGATCGCGCGTCTCGAGCGCGGCGATCAGCTCGCTCACGCGCACGATCCCCACCCCGTCGATCGCCACCGCGTCGGGCGCGTCCGGGCTCTGCTCGCCGCCGCCGGTGCGGGCGCGCTCGATCGGATCGATCTCGAGTTCGGGCTCGGCACTCGCGCGGGTGAGGAACAGCACCGCGAGCGCGGTGTGGATCTCGGTGCCCCAGCCGCCGCGGGCGGTGTCCTCGCGCAACAGCAGCTCGCGCGCCCCCTCGGCCCACCAGTCGTGGCCCCCGATCCGGGCCACCTCGCCGATCTCGAACGCCTTCTCGAGGCTGTAGAGGTGGTAGTAGGGCCAGCCGTGGTACGGCCAGTTGTGGCGCATGGTGTGGTGCCGCTGCAGCCACGCGTAGCCGTCGCGGATCCCCGTCCGCAGCCGCGCGACGCGCTTCGGATCGGTTCCCGCCTCGACGAGCCAGCGGTGCGCGATCAGCATGGAGCTGACCGCGGCGGCGGTCATGCTCGCGTATCGCGGCTCGTTGGGGCTGCCGGTGTAGCCCGAGCCGCGCGCGCGGGCGGTGGGGCGTTCGCGCGCGCGGCGGCGCGCCACGGTGCTCGTGCCGATCGGATCGCGGCGGCCGGTCTCCGCCCCGGGCTCGCGCTCGATCGCGAGCGCGACCGGCGGACCGTCGGGCGCCTGGCCGCGCAGGAAGTGGTCCGCGACGCGCTGCCACAGCGCGGGGGGGATCGGGACGCGGCTGCGGCGCGCGGCGTGCAGCGCGAGCACCGCGAACTGCGTGTTGGAGTTGTCCCCGAACCGACCCGCGGGTGCGCCCTCGGCGCCGGGCTTCTTGTACCACCAGCGGCCGCTGCCGGGCTGTTCGGCCTCGAGCAGCCAGCGCGCGAGTTCGGCGAGCAGGCGCGCGCGCGGCGGATCGAGATCGCGCTTGCGAAGCCGCGGGCGGCTACTGCCGCCGCGCGCGGCGCCGGGCACGCGCTCGAGACCGCTCGCCTCGAGCGCGAGGATCGCGAGCGCCACCGAGTAGGTCTCCTGCCGCGGTTCGGTGCCGAGCGCGGCGAGCGCGCGCGCGGCGACCGGATCGTCGGGCGGCAGCCCCGCCTTGAGCGCGGCGTAGAGCACGAGCGCGAGGTTGCCGAGCCGCTGGCTCTTGACTCGCTTCCAGGACTCGCCCTTGAGGTAGGGCAGCAGCCGCTTCGACAGCGCGCGGGCGACCGCCGCGTCGACCTCCCGCTGCAGCGCCTCGGGGTCGTCGGGGATCCGCTGCTTCGGTGCGATGCTGGCCTGCAGGCTGTGCTCGGTGCCCGAGGCGTCGCGCCACTGCAGCTCGAGCTGCGATGTGCGCACGATCCCCGCGCGCAGATCGAAGTCGGTCCGCAGCCGCAGCAACCCGCTGGCGATCCGGTCCGGTCGCGGCGTGCCCCCCACCCCGGGGCCGCGGCCCGGTGTGCCGGTGAGTTCGAGTTCGTACTGGATCCGGTACACCCGCCCCTTGCGCACAGCGCTGCCCCGGCCGCGCACCGAGATCGGACCGCCCTGCTGGGGCGAGACGTGCGGGTGGGTCTGTTCGAGCGTCCACTTCGCCCGCGAGCCCACCGGACGTTCGGGCAGCAGCGTGACGTAGTACCACAGCAGATCGCGCAGCCCGCCGGGCGGGGTGCCCACGTGCCAGCCGTCGACGAAGTCGGCGCCGTAGACGGTGCGCACCCCGGTGCTCGAGACGAGCGCGGGCTGCTTCGCGCCCTGCTGCTGCGCCTCGAGCAGCAGGCACTCGCCCGGTGCGAGCTTCCAGCGCAGCTGCGTGGCGGCGCGAGTGCCCGGGGCGAGCAGCGCCACGAGCAGCAGCGCCGCACAGCCCGCACGCATCGTGGCCCCGGTGGTCATGGCGTCCCTGCCGTGTTGCGCGCCCCGACCGGCGCGCTCCCGTCTCCCCCGATCATAGACGGAGGCGGACAGCTGTCCACCGCCGGGCTGCGGCCTGGGGGTGAACCGCAGGGGGGCCGGCGCCGGGGCCTGTACGGCCGTGCGGCGTTTGGTAGAATCGCGCCATGGGACGGCGGACGACAGTTCGGACGTTCGCCGAGCGCAAGCGCGCCGGCGAACGCATCACCATGGTGACGGCCTACGACGCCCAGCAGGGGCGGCTCGTCGACGCGGCCGGGATCGACGCGGTGCTCGTGGGCGACTCGGTGGCGAACGTCTGCCACGGCCACGACACGACGCTGCCGGTCACGCTCGACGAGATGGTGATGCACACCCGCTGGGTGCGGCGCGGGGTCGAACGCGCGCTCGTGGTGGGTGATCTGCCGTTCATGAGCTACCAGACGGGGCCGGTGGACGCGCTGCGGGCCGCGGGCCGCATGCTGAAGGAGGCGGGGGCGGACGCGGTCAAGCTCGAGGGCGGACGCAGCGTGGCGCAGGCGGTCGAGGCGTGCTGCCGCGCGGGCATTCCCGTCATGGGGCACGTGGGGCTCACCCCGCAGTCGGTCAAGGCGTTCGGTGGCTTCCGGGTCCAGGGCCGCTCGCGCGAGCGGGCGGCGGAGGTCCTCGAGGACGCGCTCGCGCTCGAGCGGGCGGGGGCGTTCTGCGTGGTGCTCGAGTGTGTGCCGCACGAGCTCGCGCGCCGGATCACCGAGCGGCTCACGATCCCGACGATCGGGATCGGTGCGGGCCCGCATACCGACGGGCAGGTGCTCGTGCTGCACGATCTGCTCGGGCTGCTGCCGGGACCGTCGCCGCGGTTCGTCAAGCGCTACGACGAGCTCGGAGCGCGGGCGCAGCGCGCGCTCGAGGCGTTTCGCGACGAGGTGCGTGCGGGTCGCTTTCCCACGAACGAGCACAGCTACGCGATGGATCCGGACGCACTCGTCGGGATCGAGCCGGTCGCGGACGAGGCGTGAGGCGGTGACGCCGCGGGTCGGCGTCGTGGGCCCGGGTGCTCTCGGCACCGCACTCGCCGGCGTGCTGCGCTCGGGCGGGCTCGAGGTCGTGGTGCGCGGTCGCGGCGAGAGAGGCGCTGGCGGGCGGCCGCTCGATCTCGTGCTGCTGTGCACCAAGAGCCACGACGTCGAGGGGGCGCTCGAGACGGCTGCGCCGCTTGTCGGGCCCGAGACGCTTGTGGCCACACTGCAGAACGGGATCGGCTCGTTCGAGCGCGTGCTCGCACGCTTCGGCCCCGAGCGCGCGGTGGCCGGCGCCACGACCGAGGCGGCATGCCGGGACGAGCGCGGCGAGCTGCGGCACACCGCCCGCGGTCGCACGCGCCTCGCGCCCGCGGGTCCGCTGGCGCTGCAGCGGCTCGAGCGCTGCGTGCCGGCGCTGCGGCGGGCGGGACTCGATGTGGAGATCGCGCCCGATCCGGTCGCGCTCGTGTGGTCGAAGCTGATCGTGGCGGCCGCGATCCTGCCGGTCACCGCGCTGCTCGGGTTGCCCAACGGCGCGATCGCGGGCCCGGGCCCGGCGGCGCAGCTCGCGGCGCAGGCGGCGCGCGAGGCGGCTCGCGTCGCGGTCGTTTCCGGTACAATGGAGAGCACGCCGGCGCACGCCGCATGCGAGCGGGTGCGCGAGGTCGCCTCGCGCACCGCGAACAACCGCTCGTCGATGTTGTGCGACCTCGAGGCCGGCCGGCGTACCGAAATCGACGCGATCTCGGGCGAGGTGGCGCGCCGGGCACAGGCGCTCGGTCTCGAGGCGTGGTGCAACTGGACGCTGTGGCAGCTCGTACGCGCGCGCGAGCGGCGCTGAACACGACGATTCCCTACGGCGGAGATGACACGCGATGGTCGAACGACCCGACGACGGCACCCCGCGGCCGCGGCTGCACGACGTGCTGATCGAAGAGGAGATGAAGGAGTCGTACCTGCGCTACGCCATGAGCGTGATCGTGAGCCGCGCACTGCCGGATGTGCGCGACGGGCTCAAGCCGTCGCAGCGGCGGATCCTCGTGGCGATGAACGATCTCAAGATCGGTCCGCGCGGACGACGCACCAAGTGCGCCTCGATCGTCGGCGAGACCATGAAGAAGTACCACCCGCACGGCGATCAGGCGATCTATCCCACGCTCGTGCGGCTCGCGCAGGACTGGAACACCCGCTATCGGCTGATCGAGCCGCAGGGCAACTTCGGCTCGCTCGACGGCGATCCGCCGGCGGCCATGCGCTACACCGAGGCGCGGCTCGAACAGCTCGCGGTCGATCTGCTGCAGGATCTCGACAAGAAGACGGTCGACTTCGTTCCGAACTTCGACGAGACCGAACTCGAGCCGACGGTGCTGCCGGCGAAGTTCCCCAACCTTCTCGTCAACGGGGGACAGGGGATCGCGGTCGGCATGTCGACCTCGATCCCGCCGCACAACCTGCGTGAGGTGGCGGCGGGGCTGCGGGCGCTGCTCGATGATCCGGATCTGACCGTCGACGAGCTCATGGAGCGCATTCCCGGGCCCGACTTCCCGACGGGGGGGCTGATCTGCGGGCGTGCGGGGGTGCGCGAGGCGTACCGCACCGGTCGCGGGCGGGTGGTGGTGCGCGGTCGCGTCACGATCGAGGAAAAGGGCAAGCGCAACCGCATCATCATCCACGAGATCCCCTACCAGGTGAACAAGGCGGAACTTGTCAAGAAGATCGCCGCGCTCGTCCACCAGGGCAAGATCGAGGGGATCGCGGCGATCAACGACGAGTCCGACAAGCGCGAGGCGGTCCGAATCGTGATCGACCTCAAGCGCGACGGCGATCCGAACGTGATCCTCAACCAGCTCTACAAGCACACCGCGCTGCAGCAGACCTTCAGCGTGATCATGATCGCGCTCGTGGGCGGCCGTCCCGAGACGCTCGATCTCAAGCGCCTGCTCGAGTGCTACCTCGATCACCGGCGCGAGGTGATCCGCCGCCGCAGCCAGTTCCTGCTCGACAAGGCCGAGGCGCGCAAGCACATCCTCGAGGGGCTGCGGATCGCGGTCGACCATATCGACGAGGTGATCGCGCTGATCCGTGCGGCCGAGAGCGCGCAGGCCGCAAGCGTCGAGCTGCAGGCGCGCTTCGGGCTCAGCGAGAAGCAGGCCGAGGCAATCCTCAGCATGCAGCTCCGGCGGCTGACCGGCCTCGAGCGCCAGAAGCTCGAGGAGGAGTACAACGCGGTGCTCGAGGAGATCGCCGATCTGCGCGATATCCTCGAGCGCAAGGCGCGCGTCGACCAGATCATCCGCGACGATCTCGACGAGCTCGTCGAGCGCTACGGCGACGAGCGGCGCACCGGCTTCACCGGCCCGATCGACGGCTTCGAACTCGAGGACCTGATTCCCGAGCAGCTCATGGTCGTGACGCGCTCGCACCGCGGCTACATCAAGGCGACCCCGCTCGCCATGTACCGCTCGCAGGGACGCGGCGGCAAGGGGATCACGGGGGCGGGCTACCGCGAGGGCGACTTCCTCGCGGACGTGTTCGTGGCCAACACCCACGACGTGCTGCTGTTCTTCACCAACTTCGGGCGCGTCTACTCGGTCAAGGTGTACGAGCTGCCCGAGATGGCGCGCACCGCCATGGGGCGGGCGCTGATCAACGTGATCCCGCTGCAGGACGGCGAGACGGTCGAGGCGTGCATCCCGCTCAAGCAGCTCGACGATCGCTACCTCGTGTTCGTGACCGAGCGCGGCGTGGTCAAGAAGACCTCGCTGCGGCGGTTCCACAAGGTGCGGCGTTCGGGGATCATCGCGATCCGGCTCGACGAGGACGATCGGCTGATCGCGGTCCGGCCCGCCTCGGAGGAGCAGGAGGTGGTGATCGCGACCCGCAACGGCAAGGCGATCCGCTTCCGGGTGGGGGACGTGCGCGCCATGGGGCGGCTCGCGCGCGGGGTGCGCGGGGTGACGCTGCTCGACGACGACCGGGTGGTGGGCATGGCGGTGCGCGGCGAGGGGGAGCAGCTGCTCACCGTGACCGAGAACGGCTTCGGCAAGCGCACCGAGTTCGACGACTACCGGCTGACGCGCCGCGGCGGGCAGGGGGTGCGCAACATCCGCACCGGCGGCCGCAACGGCAAGGTGGTGGGCGTGCGTTCGGTGCTCGAGAGCGACGAGCTGATCCTGATCTCGCAGGGCGGACAGCTGATCCGCATCCCGGCCTCGCAGATCCGCGTGATCGGACGCGACACCCTCGGGGTCAAGCTCATGGGGCTGCGCGAGGGCGACCGGATCGTGGGGATCGCGGTGTGCGCCAAGGAGGAGATCTCGGACGAGGAGGAGCAGCGGCTGCGCGAGGAGGCGGCCCGCGAGCAGGAGGCGATCGAGCGGGCGCGCGCGGCCGGACAGGACCTCGAGGCGCTCGAGGACGAGGAGGAGGACGAGGAGCGCGACGAGAACGGGGCCGGCGACGAGGAGAACTCGGCGTGAGACCGCGCCGGTCGCGCTCTTCCGATTGCGGCTCGGCTCGGGTTGTCGCTACAATCGCCGCCTCATGAACGAGGCGCTTTCCTCCCCCGATGACGACGTCGTCGTCCGCACCCGTGGCCTGACCCGCCGCTTCGGCCGGAGCGTCGCGGTCTCCGAGCTGTCGATCGAGGTGCGCCGCGGCGACGTCTTCGGCTTTCTCGGCCCCAACGGGGCGGGCAAGACCACCACGATCCGCATGTTGCTCGGGCTGTTGCGTCCGAGTGCGGGCGAGATCGAGCTGTTCGGGCGTCCGCTGCACCGCGACCGGCTGCGGCTGCTCGCACAGGTGGGTGCGCTCGTCGAGCAGCCGGCGTTCTACCCCTGGCTGACCGGCCGCGAGAACCTGCGCGCCTTCGGCTACCTCACCGGTGCGCGGCTTGGGGCCGGCCGGATCGAGGAGGTGCTCGAACTCGTGGGCCTCGCCGGGCGCGCCGACGATCGGGTCGCGATCTACTCGCAGGGCATGCGGCAGCGGCTCGGGATCGCGCAGGCGCTGCTCGCCCGCCCGCGGCTCGTGTTCCTCGACGAGCCCACCAACGGCCTCGACCCGCCCGGGATCGAGCACATCCGCTCGCTGCTGCTGCGGCTCGCGCGCGAGCACGGCGTGACGGTCTTCGTCTCGAGCCACCTGCTGCACGAGGTCGAGCGCATGTGCAACCGGGTGGCGATCCTCGACCGGGGGCGACTCGTGGTGAGCGGCGAGGTGGGGGCGCTGCTCGGCGGCGACGGCACGATCGTGGAGATCGAGACGCATGCGGTCGAGCGGGCCGCGGCGCTGCTCGCCGACACGGGCTACCGGGTGCTCGGCACCGAGTCGGACCGGCTGCGGGTGCGGGCGGACAGGACGCAGGTGGCCGCGATCGCGCGGCTGTTGTGCGAGCACGATGTCGGACTCGAGGCGCTGGTGCCGCGTCGGCCGAGCCTCGAGGACTTCTTCCGCGAACGGCTCGAGGGCCCGGCGGTGGCGGAGGCGGTGTCGTGATCGGGCGGCTTGTGCGCGCCATGCGCTGCGAGGCGCTCAAGCTGCGCCGCCGGCCGCTCGGCTGGTCGCCGCTGCTCGCCTCCGCGCTCGCCGCCGCCGCGGCGGTGGGCTGGCGGGCGGTGTCGCTGCGGGGGGCGGCCGCGGAGGGTGCCGAGGCGCTGCGCGTGCTGCCCACCGCGTGGTGGGCGCTGCCGGCCGCGCTCGCCTGGGGGGTGACCGCCGGCGGGCTGCTGCTGCTGATCGTGGCGGCCATGACGCTCGCCGAGGAGCGCGAGCTCGGCACCGCCAAGGTGGTGTTCTCGAAGCCGGTGCGACGCGGCGAGATCGTGTTCGCCAAGGGGGCGGTGCTGCTGCTCGCCACGATCGCGATCGTGTTCGTGGCGCTCGCGGTCGGCCTCGCGGTGGGGGGAGCGCTGTGGGGCTTCGGCGACGTGGTCGACGCCGCCTATCCCGACTACGTCTTCCACACCGCGGGCTCGGCGGTCTGCGAGATCGACGGGGTGGCCTACTGCCTGCCGCGTCAGGCGCTGCTCGCGGCGGCACTCACCGTGCCGCCGGTCTTCGCGCTGCTCGCGCTCGCGCTGTGTGTGGGCTCGTTCACCCGCCAGACCGGTGTGTCGGTGGGGATCGCGTTCTCGCTGCTGCTGTTCGGTCAGGCGCTCGCCTGGCTGTGGGACGCGGCCGCACCGTGGATCGTCAACAGCTATGTGCGCTTTCCGACCGAGACGCTGACCGCGTACGTGACCGGCGAGAGCACGCGGCTGTGGGCCGAGCGCTGGCCGAGC
>RFJN01000365.1 GCA_003694875.1 Planctomycetota bacterium
CGCTGGCAACGACGAACACGTCCGCAGTACGTCTTCATCGGCGCCAACCCCTCACCTGTCTACCCCATCGAGTGGCGCACCGAGGAACTCGACAAGAATCCGCATGCCGTGCTCGTCTTCAGGCGCGGCAACGCGCGCATCTACCGCCTGCACGAAACTGGCGCGAAACCGCCCCCCGAAACCCCAACCGGCCCCTGAGTCCGCGCCACGCCCCTCGGACCACGAAAACAAGCCATTTTCCCACAGCTTGCCCGCACATGCGGCTCGACGGCGCGCAACGCGCGCAGCGGGAGCGAGACGCTGGACCGTGCGGGGTCTGTTGCCGCGCCCGTTCGGGGTCGGGCACACGCACGGAACCGACGAGAACCCGCCCCGCCGCGGCATGGAGCCGGAGCGGCCATACGGACGTCAAGAAGCCTGTTCTTCGGCGCTCACGGCTTCACGAAACGTGCCAGCAAAGAGATCCCCAGGGGGAAGGGGTTCAACCTGTCGGCGAGAACCGACAACGGCACCGCAAACCGACTGTACAGCCGCAACTGCCCCGCAGGCAGCACCGCGCGCCGCAGAACCTTCCCATTGAGCCACCACCCCAGCACCCCCACCGGATTGAAGTGGCGTGCCTGCTCGAGACGCAGCCCCGCGACGTCCGCCAACTCCTGCAGATCCCGTCTCCGATACCGCCTGTAGTGCGACAGGTTGCGATCGAGATCCGAGTACAGCCACCGGTGGGCGGGCACGAGAAGCAGGACGACGCCACCCGGTCGCAAGAGGCGAGCGAAGTCCCGCATCGCCTGGCGATCGTCCTCGATATGCTCCAGAACGTTCGAGGACACGATCGCATCGTACAGCCCGTCGCTCCCTTCCGGAAACGCGGGGGGACGAAAGGCTTCCAGGCTGCAGGCCGACAGCGTCAGACGAGAGCAACCGAGCTCCCGCCGAACCGTCTCCACGTACGCGGGATCGGGGTCGAGAGCATGAACCGCCTCGACTTCCGGTTCGGCTAGAAGAAAGTGCGTGATGTTGCCGATGCCGCAGCCGACCTCGAGCACCCGCCCACGCGGCGGCCCGAGAGAGCGCA
Organism: Planctomycetota bacterium; assembly: GCA_003694875.1. Classification (GTDB taxonomy): domain Bacteria; phylum Planctomycetota; class J058; order J103; family J103; genus J103. The sequence goes on from RFJN01000365.1 coordinate 1,079, forward strand.
ACCGACGCCACAGGAAACGATTGTACGAACCGCTGTGCGCAAAGAGTTCCAGCGTGGCACGTCCTACCGGATCGAGCGGCGCCGTCGCAGCCACAGCGTCTCCACCCTCGGCCGGCGCCTCGAACTCTGTCTCGCTTCGCATGCCCGCCGTCCTCGTCCCACTGTCGACGCCCCGCATCCGACGCGCCCGACGCCCTGACGCGCCCTGGCCCGAGAGGGCGCCCCTCCGAAAACACCCAGAGGGTATTCCATCCGCTATCCGCTTCAAGACGGTACCGCCACGCCCGTGACGAGGCGCCGCAACGAATCACAGGGGGCAGCACGCCCGTTGTGTGACCGGCTGCCGCAAACTCTCCCTTGCCCGCCCGGCTAGGATGACGGCAAACCAACCGCTACAGGAAGGACACCATGCGCAAGCGCGAGAGCACGATCCCCCGCTGGACCGGGACCGAGGACTACATCGCGAGCGAGGAGCTGCAGCAGATCGTCAACGTCGCGATCGGGCTCGGTCGCCCGCTGCTGATCAAGGGCGAGCCCGGCACCGGAAAGACGCTGCTCGCGAGCTCCATCGCACGCGGCCTCGGGCTGCCGCTCGTCCGCTGGCACGTCAAGTCCACCACCAAGGCCCGCGACGGGCTGTACGTCTACGACACCGTGCAGCGGCTGTACGACAGCCGCTTCCACGACAAGGATGTCGCCGACATACGCCAGTACATCTCGCTCGGCCCGCTCGGCCGCGCCTTCACCTCCGAACAGCGCGCGGTGCTGCTGATCGACGAGGTCGACAAGGCCGACATCGAGTTCCCCAACGACCTGTTGCACGAACTCGACGCCATGCGCTTCACCATCCCCGAAACCGGCGACGAGATCGTCGCCCGCGAGCGCCCCATCGTCGTGATCACCTCCAACAACGAAAAGGAGCTGCCCGACGCCTTCCTGCGCCGCGTCGTGTTCCACTTCATCGCCTTCCCCGACCGCGACCTCATGGCCGAGATCGTGCGCGTGCACTTTCCCGATCTCGGAACGCGGCTGCTCGAGCAGGCGCTCGCCGCCTTCTACGCCCTGCGCGAGGTGCCCGAGCTGCGCAAGCGCCCGAGCACGAGCGAGCTGATCGACTGGATCGCCGCGCTGCTCGCCCACGGCATCGAGTCGGTCCCCCCCGATCCGTCCACGCTTCCGCTGCTCGGCACCCTCGTCAAGCGCGAACAGGATCTCGCCGCCGTGCAGCAGCCCCGCAACCGACCGGCGAGCGGCTTCGGCGGGCGGTGGCTGTGAGCGGGACGCATACTGCGGGACGCACACCGAACGGCGGACGGCTGCTGTTCGGCGAGCTGTTCTACGCGCTGCGCCGGCTCGGGGTGCCGGCGAGCATCCACGAGTGGTTCGCGCTGATGCAGGCGCTCGAGCAGGGGCTGATCGCCCCGAGCCTCGAGGCCTTCTACCACGCCGGACGCGCCCTGCTGGTCAAGAACGAGGCACTGTTCGATCTGTGGGACCAGATCTTTCTCGCCCTGTTCGGCGACGCCGAGCTGCCCACCGGTCTCGCCCGCAAGCTGCTCGCGTGGCTCGAGAACCCGCGTCCGCTGCGCGAACTCGATCCCGAGAGCCTCGCCGCGCTCGAACGGCTCGGGCTCGACCGGCTGCGCGAGCTGTTCGAGCAGCGGCTGCGCGAGCAGACCGAACGCCACGACGGCGGCTCGAAGTGGATCGGCACCGGCGGCACCTCGCCGTTCGGCCACAGCGGCTACCACCCGGGCGGGATCCGCGTGGGCGGCAGCGGCCGCAACCGCTCCGCCGCCCAGATCGCCGGCGAGCGACGCTTCCGCGACTACCGCGCCGACCGCGTGCTCGACGTGCGCGCCATGGCGGCCGCGCTCAAGAAGCTGCGCCGGCTCGGGCAGGACGAGGGCGAGCCCGAACTCGACGTCGAGCGCTCGATCGACGCCACCTGCCGCAAGGCGGGCGAACTCGAACTCGTGTTCACCCCACCGCGCAAGAACCAGGCGAAGGTGCTGCTGCTCATGGACACCGGCGGCTCCATGACACCGTTCACGAGCGTGGTGGAGCGACTCTTCTCCGCGGCCTCGCAGCTCGACCACTGGAAGCGCTTCGAGGCGTACCACTTCCACAACTGCGTCTACGACTGGCTGCACCCGAGCTTCGAGAGCGAGCCGCCGGTCTCCACCGCGGCGCTGCTGCGCGAGCACGACCCCGAGACGTTCCTGATCGTGGTGGGCGACGCCTCGATGGCGCCGAGCGAGCTCACCGAGCGCTGGGGCGCGATCGACTACGCGCAGCGCAACGAGACCCCGGGGCTCGTGTGGCTGCACCGGCTGCGCAAGCGCTGGCCGTACGCGGTGTGGCTCAACCCGCTGCCGCCGCGGTGGTGGCGCGGCTGGACGATCGGGGTGATCGCCTCGCTCTTCCCCATGTTTCCGCTCACCGTCGCGGGGCTCGAGGACGCGGTCGACCTGCTGCGCCGACGCCGCCGCCTGCCGCTGCCCGACATCGGCACCTGGCTCTGAACCGTCGCCTGGCGTCGACCGGACGCGCCCCCCGCCCGGATGCGGCGCCACCAACCGGTCACAGCCGAAAACCGACACCACCACTGGACGCCGCCGCCGCGACGCGGTAAATCGAAGCAGCAACCGCAGCCCCCGACCCGCAACGCGAGGACCGCCGACGCCATGGGCACCGACGCGCCGCCCCCCTCTCCCACCCGCGCCGAGCAGGCATCGACGCCGCTGCGCGAGGCGCTCAAGGCGCTCGCGCGCGGACTCGCCCTGCTCGCAGTCCTCCCCCTGCTGCTCTCGTACGCGCTGCGCTCGCTCGTGCTCGGCCGCGACCGCGCCCTCGAGGGCTCGACGCAGGCGCTCGCGCTGATCCCCGGTCTGCCCGGCCAGTACCTCCGCCGCGCGTTCCTCTCCCGCACCCTCGCCTACTGCGGCCCCGACGCCACGATCGAGTTCGGCACCCTCTTCTCCAAGGCGGGCGCACGCATCGAGGACCGCGCCTACGTCGGCCCCCGCTGCCAGCTCGGCCTCGTGCACATCGGCGCCGACGCACTGCTCGCCGCCGGCGTCCACGTGCCGAGCGGCGCCCACATCCACGGCACCGAGCGGCTCGACGTGCCGATCCGCAACCAGCCCGGCCGCGCCGAGGTGGTGCGCATCGGCGCCGGCGCGTGGATCGGCAGCGCCGCCGTCGTCATGGCCGACGTCGGACGCGACACCATCGTGGGGGCAGGCGCGGTCGTCACGCGCCCCCTTCCCGATCGCGTGATCGCCGGCGGTGTGCCGGCGCGGGTGATCCGCGAACGACGCGCGCACGACGCACCGTCACCGGAGCACGCATGAGGGTCCTCTACCTCACCCACCGCCTGCCGTACGCCCCCAATCGCGGCGACCGCATCCGCGCCTACCACACGCTGCGCGCACTCGCCGGGCACGCGGACGTCGAACTCGTCTCGCTGCTGCACGAACGGGAGGAGCAGGCGGCGCTCGCCGGCATGCACGAACTCGCCGACCGCGTGCACGGACTCCGCACACGCTGGCTGCGCTCGCGCCTCGCCGCACTGCTCGCCCTCGCCGGCCCGCGCCCGCTCACCCACGTGCTTCTCGACGCACCCGGGATCCGCTCCCGTCTCGCGCGCATCGTCGCCCGACGACGGCCCGACGTCGTACTCGCGCTGTGCACCGGCATGGCGCGCTTCGCGCTCGAACCGCCGCTCGCCTCGATCCCGTGGGTGCTCGACATGGTCGACGTGGATTCCGAGAAGTGGCGCGCGCTCGGCGAACGCACCCGCGGCCCCATGGGCTGGATCTATCGGCGCGAAGCCCGCACACTCGCTCGCTTCGAGGCGCTCGCGGCCCGTTGCGCACACCGCACGCTCGTCGTCACCGACCGCGAACGGCGCAGCCTCGCGCGCCTCGCCCCCGAGGCGCGCATCGAGGTCGTCGAGAACGGGATCGAACTCGCCCACTTCCGCAACCCGGCGCCGCCGGCGGCCTCGTCCGAGATCGTCTTCTGCGGCGTCATGGACTACGCACCCAACCACGAGGCCGCGGTGTGGTTCGCCACCGAGGTGCTGCCGCGGGTGCGCCGCTCACGCCCCGAGGCGACGTTCCGGGTGGTGGGCATGCGCCCCCGGCCCGAACTCGTGCGCCTCGCCGCGCGCGATCCCGCGATCACCGTCACCGGCGCCGTCGACGACGTGCGGCCGGAGCTGTGGCGCGCCGCCGTCTCGGTGGCCCCGCTCATGACCGCACGCGGCGTGCAGAACAAGGTGCTCGAGGCGCTCGCGGCGGGGCTGCCGTGTGTCGTCAGCCCGGCCGTCGCAGCCGGCCTGCCCACCGCACTCGCCCCCTTCTGCGCGGTCGCCGACTCCGCCGAACGGTTCGCCGAGGCCACCACCTCGCTGCTCGCGCTCTCGCCCGCCGAGCGGCGCGAACGGGTACGTACCGCTCCCCTCGCGGCGTACGACTGGGCGCAGCGGCTCGCGCCGCTCGTCGCCTCACTCGCCGAGGCGGCCGCTACTCGGCCTGCTTGAACAGATCGAGGAAGCGGTCCTCGTACTCCTTGAACACCCCGAGCCGATCGAGTTCGGCCTTGAGGTCGAGCGCCTTCGTGCGGTCCTCGCGCGCCTGCTCGAACAGCCGCTCGATGCGTTGCCGGGCCCGCTCGTCGAGGCGCGGACGGGATTCCTCTTCCTCGTCCTCCTCCTCGCTCTCGACCGCGAAGCTCGGGACGCTGAAGCCGCCCTCCTCCTCGTCCTCGCTCGCCGCCGCCGCACGCGCCTGTCGCGCCGCGGCCTGCATGCGCTCGAGCAGCTGGATCAGGCCGCGCTCCACCGCCTGCGCCTGCGTCTCGATCTCGCTCAGATCGATCGGAATCCCGCTCGCGGCCTGGAACACCCGCAGCACCGCCAGCGACGCCTTGGGGTTGGGAACGCCGATCGCGAAGAAGGGCAGTTCCCCGAGCAGGCACACCCCACCGAGCCCCCGCTGCATCGCCGCGGCGAGCAGCACCCCGTTGAGCCCGGTGATCTCGCCCTCGGCGAGCACGTGCGCCCGCTCGTGACCCGCGGCGTCGAGCCGTACCTCGTTGAGCAGCGCCGGCTGCGTCGCCACCGCGAACACCCGCGGATCGGCGCTCGGGTGGATCGGGGTCGCCATCGCCGCGAAGGTGAACACGCGCTCGACCCCGTACGGCATGGCGTGGTCGAGCAGCCGCGTCGCGAACTCGAAGCCGCGCTCGGACGGCTGCGCCTCCCCGACGAAGATCACCAGGTCACGTACCCCCGCCGGATCGCGCCAGCCGTAGAACGTGCTGCGCGGAAAGCGCGGCGGCTGTGCGATCCCGCCCTTGACCTCGATCCGCTTCAGATCGAAGTAGTCGCCCGGAGGCAGCTCACCGAGCCGCTGCGCACCGAGTTTCTCCACCAGGTACGCCGCCGCGCCGATCGCCACGTTGCCCATGCCCGGCCATGCCGCGATCAGCCAGGGGTTGCGCAGGTGTTCGCTCGCCATGTCCGTCCCCCTTCGCTCGCGCCGCTCCCGACCCCGGGACGCGGCGATCGTAGCGATCGCCGCCCCGCGGCGCAACGGTTCCCGGCGCCTGCGGGCGCGCGATCCCGCACACCGGCCGCCTCGGCGCTCACGCTGCGTCCCGTTTCAGAAGGAACCGAGCACCTCGTTCGGCGGCGGGGGCTCGAATGCCGGCGGCGGCGGAGCGTCGGGCGGCTGCACCCCGAGGTC
>RFJN01000040.1 GCA_003694875.1 Planctomycetota bacterium
ACGGGGCGACATGGGGCTGCGCTGGATCCGCAAACGCGACGGGCGACGGGTGACGTTCGACGTCCGAAAGCTCGCGCAATCGCTGCGCGCAGCGGCCGCCGAGGCGGGCGAGTCGATCCTCGCCGAGGAGATCGCCGAGGTCGTCTCGCTCTTTCTGGAGAAACAGAGCGCCGAGCGGATCGCTCGCGGCGACGCGGTGCCGAGCACCGAGGACGTGCAGGACATCGTCGAGCGGGTGCTGCTCGATACGAACCATGCGCGCACCGCCGCCGTGCTGGCCGAGCGGCATCACCGCAAGGGCAAGCAGCGCGAGGAGATCCGAGTACAGCGAAGCGGGCTCGCACCGCTCGCGCCCGACGGCGAGCCGCTCGCCGAACCAGCGCCCGAACCCTGGAACGAGGGCAAGATCGCACACTCCCTGCAGCGGCACTGCGGCCTGCAGGAGGCGGTCGCGGAAGAGGTCGCCCGCGACGTCGAGCAGCGGATCCTGCGGCTCGGGTTGCGCGAGATCTCCGCAACGCTCGTTCGCGAGGTGGTCAACGCGGTGCTCGCCGAGCGGGGCTTCCATGCGCGACTCGCCGAACCGGAGGTCCTCGCGATCCGGGCCGAGCAGATTCGCAGCCGCCTCGCGGGCGCGATCGTCCGGCCCGTTGGCGGTGCAGCGGCGATCGGGGGCCCGGAGGCCACCGTCGGCGCCTACGTGCTCGGCCGCTGGGCGCTCGAGCACATCTATCCCCCCGAGGTCGCGCACGCGCACCGGACGGGCGCGATCCACATCCAGGATCTCGGCCGACCGCTGCGGGTCGCGACCGGTGCGATCTCGCTCGACGAGCGCAAGCGCCAGCTGGGCTCCGGCGCACCCCGCAGCGCCGCCGAGGCCCTCGCGGCGGTGGCGACCCTGCTCGGCGAACTCGCTCCACACCACGCTCGCCAGGTTGCACTGCCATACGTCAACGTGTTCCTCTCGCCGTTCGCCTGCCGACGCGAGGCCACCGTGCGTCGCGATCTGCGCGAGGGCCTGCGCATGCTCGCGGCCGCCTGCATCCCCCAGCCGCTGCTGTTGCACCTCGGACCGGTACCGCAGCCGCTGCGCGACCGGGCACCGGTGGGCGTCGGCGCCCGCCGCTGGCGCACCGGTTACGGGGAGCTCGAGACCGAGAGCGACCGCGTGGCGAACTGGATCGCGCAACTCGTTCCCGAGGTCCGCTCCGGGCTCGGCACCGACCGACTCCAGCTCGCAGCCGCCATCCCCCCCGGCGCCACGCGCCCCCCGTGGGCCGAGCACGCCGACGTCCTTCTGCTCGACAGCCCGGAACTCGCCCCTCCCATGGCCCAGGGGCTGTGCGAGGCCACCGCGCTGCGCGAGCCGTCCGAGACGAGTCCGCTGTGCGCCGGCGCGCTGAAGGTGATCGGGCTCAACTGCGCCCGCGCCGCATACGAAGCGGGTCCGGGCAACGAGCCGGGGCTGCGCAGCCGACTGCACGAGCGGCTCGCGCTGTGCATCGAGGCGTTCGCGAGCCACGCGCGGCTGCTCGAGAGCACGATCTTCAAGCCGCCGCTACCACTGTGGGACGGCGGGCCGCGCGCCCCGCGGCCACCGGTGGCCGATCCCGCGCGCTCGGTATGCGTGCTCGCGCTGGTCGGACTCGATGTCGCCATGACCGCGCTCACCGGCGAGCGCATGGACGACAACGCGGCCGCGTTCGAACTCGCGGTCGACCTCGCACGGGAGCTCGCGGAAGCGGCCCGGCGGCTCGGCGTCGAGCGCGGACTCACCGTGCGCCTCGAGGAGCCGCACATGCCGGCCGGCACGGCCCGACTCACCGATCTCGACCTGCAGCGCCACCCCGAGGCGAGCCGACGGGTGCTCGGCGACGCATCGGCCATGCCCGGGCGCTACACGACCCGCCTCGCGCCGCCGCCACGCAGCGCCCCCGAGGCGGCCGCTCTTCTGGAACAGCTCTATCTGCCGCTGCGACTCAGCCCCTGGTGCGCCGCGGCGGACTGCCCCGACGCCTTCCCGCTTCTGCACGCGGCCGCCTCGAGCCGCTCCGGCTGCGGCCTGCCCGGCTCACTTCCCGATACAGAAGCGTGAGAAGATCCGGTCGAGCACGTCGTCGGCCACGCTCTCGCCGCACACCTCGCCGATCGCGTCAAGGGCGGTGCGCAGCTCGATCGCCGCGAGTTCGGCCGGCTGCGCTCGCTCGAGTACCGCGCGGGCGGCCGCGACGCCACCGGCTGCCCGCTGCAGCGCCACGCGGTGGCGCGCGTTCGGATCGAACGTGAGCCGCTCGCCCGCCTCGTCGTCCGCGATCAATCGCTGCGCCATGGCGGCGCGCAGCCGCCCGAGTCCCGCCCCCGTACGCGCCGACACCGCGAGCGCGTCCGCAACGCGGCCCGCCCACGGCGCGAGGCCGAGGTCGATCTTGTTGAGCACCGACAGCACCGTCGCGCCGGCGGGCGGCGCCGGCCCCGCCGGCGGCGCCTCGGCGCTCGCGTCGAAGATCTGCAGCACGAGGTCGGCGTGCGCCGCGAGCGCGGCCGCCCGCCGCTGCGCCTGCGCGTCGATCCCCTCGCCGCCCGTGCCCGCCTCGATCCCTGCCGGGTCGCACAGCTCCACGCGCAGCCCGCCCGCAAGCTCGATCTCCGCCCGCACCGCGTCGCGGGTGGTTCCGGCCAGCGGCGACACGATCGCTCGACGCTCGCCGCACAGCGCGTTGAACAGGCTCGACTTGCCCGCGTTGGGCGCACCGTGCAGCACCACCTGCGGCACCACCCCGCGCCGATCGTGTCTCGCCTCGCTCGCGAGCAGCGCTCCGAGTTCGTCCTCGAGCGCGCGCAACCGCGCCCCGAGCTGCGCCTCGGCGAGCAGCTCCCGATCGAGGTCCTGGTCGGCGAAATCGAGCGCCGCCTCGAGTTCGGCGAGCAGCCCGAGCAGCGTCTCCCGCAGCGTGTCGAGACGCCGCCGTAGCGCTCCCCGCAGCCGCGCCGCCGCCGCGCGCACCTGTGCGCGACTCGCACTGGTGCTCAACGTGGCGACCGCCTCGAGCTGCGCGAGGTCGAGGCGCCCGGCGAGAAACGCGCGACGGCTGAACTCGCCCGGGCGTGCGAGTCGGGCTCCCGCCGCACACAGCTGCTCGAGCAGCCGCTGCACGATCGGGGGACTCGAGACGAGGTGCAGCTCGATCGTGTCGTCGCCGGTGTAGCTGCGCGGGGCGCGAAAGACCCACGCCTGCGCCGCGAGGACGAGCGGCGGGAGGCGAAGCTGCCCCTCGAACACCCACGCGCCGGGCGGATCGGGGGCGAGCGGTTCGAAGACCGCACGCGCCACCGATATTGCCTCCGGCCCCGCCACGCGCACGACCGCCCGGTGGCCCGGCGCCTGCGCGGTCGCGGGCGCCACGATCGTGTCGAGCCGCTCGTCGCCGGGGAAGAACACCGTCGCTCGCTAGACGAACTTCTTGCGCTTCTCGCGCTTCTCTCCGGGGCGTCCGCCCTTGACGCGCCGACTCTTCTTCGGCTGGCGGGTCGCACGCGGGGCGGGCGGTGGTGCGGCCGAGGTGACGAGTTCCTCCTTCTCGAGCTGCCTGCGAATCCAGCGCGTCTCGAGCGCTCCGACCGTCGACGAGGTGAGGAAGTACAGACCCAGCCCGCTCGGCACGGTGTAGAACATGACGCCGAACAGCACCATCACGTACTGCATGATCTTCATCTGCTGCTGCTGTTGCGGGTCGGCAGGCTTCGGCGCGAGTCGCTGCTGCACGATCATGAGCACCACCATGAGGATCGGCAACAGGTTGAGATAGCCCTCGAGCGGCCACGGCAGGTTCATGCCGAGATCCATGAGGCGATCGGGCTTGGAGAGATCCCGGATGTACAGAAACTGCGTCTGGCGCAGTTCGATGTCGTAGGCGAGCGCGTTGTAGAGGCCGATGATCACCGGAAACTGCAGCAGCATCGGCAGACACCCCGCGAGCGGGGAAGCGCCGTTGCGCTTGTACAGTTCCATGATCTCCATGTTCATCTTCTGCTGCTGCTCGCGCGAGGTCTTGCCCTTGTAGCGCTCGCGGATCTCGTTCACCACCGGCGCGAGCTTCTGCATCTTGTAGGTGGAGCGCTGCGAAGCGCGGCTGAGCGGGTGCAGCAGCGCGCGCACGAGCAGCGTGAGCAGAATGATCGCGATGCCGTAGCTGCGCACCACGGCCACGAAGGCGCCGAGCAGTTCCAGGAACAGCGCCGACAGGGTGGAGGCGAGCGGCACCCGCGATTTCACGTTGGCCACCTTGTCCATGCCGTATGTGGTGAACGGCGCGAGTTCCTCGTCCCGCTTGGGTCCGGCGTAGAACACGTAGCGGTGTTGCACCGACGTCGCCGGCGGCACGTCGACGTCGGCAGCATGCCACAGCGCGCCGGGCAGCCGTCCCTCGAAGTCGCCGCGGGCCCCGTCGAGCGAGCCCTCCTTGCTGAACAGCAGCGCGGCGCGACTTCCCTGCTGCTCTTCCGGCGCGAGACAGATCGCGAAGTACTTCGACTCGATCCCGGCGAACACCACCGCCCCGGCGAACCGCTTGGGCTTCTCATCACCCCACAGCGGGAGACTCCTCGCGCTCTCCTTCTCGAGATCGACCTCGTCCTCCGGCCGCTGCCCGACGAGCCCGTAGTCGTAGCCCATCTCGCGCTTGCTCGGCTCCTCGGGCCGGA
>RFJN01000366.1 GCA_003694875.1 Planctomycetota bacterium
ACTCGAGGTCGAAGCGCTGGCCGGCGATGATCGTGGCGAGACACCGCCCCGCACTCGTACGCCGCGCCGGCTCGAGTTGCGCGAACGCACGCACGAGTTCGGGCAGCCGCGCGAGCAGCCGCCGCTCGCTCTCGTTGTCGGCAAGCCCCGTCAGGTCCCCGGCGATCGGGGCGCACAGCCGCTCGGCCTCGGGTTCGCCACCCGGTCGCTCGGCGGCCGACAGCGCCTCGGCGAAGCGCACGAGGTGCTCGAGCCGGCGTTCGGCGGGGCAGACCTCGGTGTCGGCGATCGTGTCGCTCGCGCGCGCGAGCAGATAGCTCAGACCGAGCGCCCCCGCGCTCGAGCGCGGCAGCAGCCGCAGCGACAGATAGAATGATCGGCTCGTGCCGCGCAGCAGCGCGTCGAGAACAGCGGAGTCGGGAGCGGACATGGCGGCCGATCATACCGCGCAACCGCCGCGCGACGAAGCGCCGCGGCGGCTGCGGCTGCAGATCGAATACGACGGCGCCGCCTTTCACGGCTGGCAGCGGCAGCCGGCGGTGCGCACGGTGCAGGGCGAACTCGAGAAGGTGCTGACGCGGCTGTTGCGCGAACCGGTGCACCTCGTCGCGGCGAGCCGCACCGACGCGGGCGTGCACGCGCGCGGACAGGTGGCGAGCTTCGAGACGTCCTCGGACTGGCCGGTCGAGCGGCTCGAGGGCGCGCTGTGGCGCCACTGCCCCCCGGACGTCACCGTCCTGCGCGTCGAGCCGGCGCCCCCGGGCTTTCACGCGCGGTTCGACGCGCGCGGCAAGTGGTACCGCTACCGGATCCTCGAGGGGCGGGCGCCGGCGGCGCTCGAGCGCGGCCGCAGCTGGCACGTGCGCAGCGCGCTCGATGTGGAGGCCATGCAACGTGCGGCCGATCGGATCGTCGGCACCCACGACTTCCGCGGCTTCGCCGCGTCATCCGAACGGCGACCCGGGGTGCGGACGCTGCACCGGGTGCGCGTGCACCGACGGGAACGCATCGTGCGGATCGACGTAGAGGGCGACGGCTTTCTGTACAACATGGTGCGCACGATCGCGGGCAGTCTCGTCGAGGTGGGTCGCGGCCGGCGCAGCCCAGACTGGATCGAACAGCCGCTGCGCACCCGCGACCGGCGCCTTGCCGGCCCCACCGCCCCGGCTTGTGGCCTGTACCTCATGCGGGTGGACTACGAGCCGGCCGCGACCGGCGGTTGACGGCACCGCCCGAGGGGCTAGGCTCTGTCTAGAAACGAGCCCGTCGCGAGAGATTCGGCTGGCGCCGACTGGCGAGGAGCGAGGTGCGAAGACGCCGAAGGCGTACGGAAGTACGTCGAGGACGGCTTCGGTTCTCGCGACGCCGCAAGTCGGTGATCAGCCGGAGATCGCAGCAGGGGGCGTTTCCAAACAGAGCCTAGGCTGACTGTCGTCCGGACACGCCGAGGAGCCCGCGGTGCTCGCCATTGTCTCCGACATCCATTCCAACCTCGAGGCGCTCACCGCGGTGCTCGCGGACATGGAGCGCCGGGGGGTGCGCGAGGTGGTGTGCCTCGGCGACGTGATCGGCTACGGACCGAGCCCGGCCGAGTGCCTGCAACTGGCGATCGAGCGCTTCCGCGTCACACTGTGCGGCAACCACGAGTGGGCGCTGCTGAACGAGCCACTCGGCTTCCACCGGGTCGCGCGCGAGGCGATCCTGTGGCAGCGTGCGCAACTCGAGCCCCGCTGGTACACCTCGAAACGGCGCGCCGACCGGTGGTCGTTCCTGCGCAGTCTTCCACTCGTGCACCGACGCGGCAAGCTGCTGTTCGTCCACGCCTCGCCCTCGCACCCCACCGACGAGTACCTGCTGCGCACCGACATCGACGAGATCCTGCACGAACTCGGCCCCAAGCTGCGGCGCGCCTTCGACAAGACGTCGTGGGTGACCTTCGTGGGACACACCCACTACCCGGGCATCTTCACCGAGGACGCACATTTCCTCGTTCCGAAGGCGATCGACGGCCGCTACCGACTCGAGCCGGGGCGAAAGGCGATCGTCAACGTCGGATCGGTGGGGCAGCCACGCGACGGAGATCCCCGCGCGTGCTACGTGACGCTGTCGGAGGGGGTTCTGCGTTTTCACCGAATCGAGTACGATGTGCGCGAGACCGTACGGAAGGTCGCCGCCACGGGCACGCTCGACCGCAGCCTCGGCGAGCGCCTTCTGTCGGGTTCGTGAGGGGCGCGGGCGCGCGAGCAACCACACGCCGCGTCGAGGGGAGAGAGGGAGAGAGAGGCGTGAACGTCAAGATCACCGGGCGGCACATCCACGTTTCGGAACCGTTGAAGCTGTACGCGAGCGAGAAGCTGCAACGTCTCGAGCGACACAACGACCTGCTGACCGACGTCGACGTCGTCATGACGCTCGAGGGCGAGCAGCGGCAGGTCGAACTGATCGGGCACGTGAAGGTGGGCGGGCCGCTCGTGGCCAAGGCGAACCACGACGACATGTACGCGGCGGTCGACCTCGTGCTCGAGAAGTTCGATCGCCAGCTCAACCGCCACAAGGAGAAGGTCAAGCAGGAGCACCACCACGACGGCGCGGGGCGGCTCGGACAGGAGTTGCAGAACGCGGCGACCGCGGCGGAGCAGCACGGCAGCGAGGAGGAGGAGGTCTCCTGACCGCCGGGCGGCGCGTGCAGCATGCGTCGGTGCGCGAAACACGAGCAGGTGACAGGAAAGGAGAGGACGTGGAACAGCTTCTCGGATTTCTCACCGAGGACGTGATCGCCCTCGATCTCAAGGCGACCGACCGCGAGGGAGCGATCGCCGAGCTCGTCGACCTCATGGTCGAGGCGGGCAAGATCGACGCGCAGGACCGCGACGCGATCGTGCAGCAGGTGCTCGAGCGCGAGAAGCTTGGCTCGACCGGCATCGGACACGGCTTTGCGATCCCGCACGTCAAGGCGTGCGACCGCGTCTCGGAACTGGTGGGCGCGTTCGGTCGCAGCGCGGAGGGGATCGACTTCAACGCCATCGACGGCGAGCCGTGCACACTGTTCTTCCTGATGGTGTCGCCGGCCGGGGGCGCGGGCGAGCACCTGCGCATCCTGCAGAAGATCGCACGTGCGGTCCGAGACGAGCGCCGGGTCCGATTCCTCACCGAGGCCAAGGACGCCGCCGAGGTCGTCGCCCTTCTCAACGAGGTCACCGAATCGTAGCGGGGCGCGCGCCCCGGGGCGGACGCCGAGCGACGCGACGCCGCCGGGCGGCGGCCCCCCGGCGCGGGCCACGGCAGCGAACGACCACGACACCGGCGCACCAACCGGACGAGCGGGAATGATCGAGCGAGAACTGGTCCTGCAGAACAAGTACGGCTTGCACGCGCGCCCCGCGACGCTGCTCGCGGAGCTCGCCAACCGCTTCGCGTCCGAGATCCAGGTGGAGAAAGACGGACAGGTGGTGAACGGCAAGTCGATCTTCGAACTGATCATGCTCGCGGCCGAGAAGGGCAGCCGTCTGCGGGTGCGCGCCGAGGGGGAGGACGCCGAAGCCGCACTTGCCGCGATCGCGGAACTGATCGACGCCCGATTCCACGAGGAGTAGGAGCGCGAGCGGTGATCATCCGCGTCGGCATTCCGGTCTCTCCCGGCGTCGCGATCGAGCGCGCCTTCGTGCTCGAGGCCGAGGACACCCACATTGCCGAGCGTTTCATTCCGCCCGAAGCGGTGGAGGGAGCGCTCGCCCGGCTCGAGCGGGCGCTCGAACGGGCGCGCGCCGACGTGCGCGAGATGCGGGAACGCTACGCCGAAGTGCTCGGCGACGAGACCGCGCAGATCTTCCGCTTCCACGAACTCATGCTGCAGGATCGCAGCCTGCTCGACGAGATCCGGCGGCACGTTCGCGAGCGGCACTACTCACCCGAGTACGCTGTCTCGACCGCGTTCCGCTCGCGCATCCGCATGATCCGATCGCTGCACGACGAGTACCTGCGGCAGCGCGACGTCGACCTGTACGACGTCGAACGGCGCGTGCTGCGCGCGCTGCGCGGCACCCGGCAGGAGGAGTTGCAGAGCGCCACCGGCGAGGTCGTGCTGGTGGCGCACGATCTCACGCCCTCGCAGACCGCCACCCTCGACACCTCGAAGATCATCGGATTCGCCACGGACGTGGGCGGACGCACCTCGCACACCGCGATCGTGGCCCGCGCCCTCGGCATTCCGGCCGTGGTCGGCCTCGGTTCGCTGACCACCGAGGTGACCAGCGGCGATCTCGTCATCATCGACGGCACCAAGGGTCGGGTCATCGTCAACCCCGACGAGGACACGCTGCGCACCTATCGCGCGCGACGCCGACAGTTCATCGAGTTCGCGCGCGATCTCGCCGAGCTGCGTGACCTGCCGGCCGAGACGCGCGACGGACACAAGGTCACGATCCTCGCCAACATCGAGTTCCCCGAGGAGATCGGCGCCGCACTCGACAGCGGCGCCGAGGGGATCGGGCTGTATCGGACCGAGTTCCTGTACGCCGACGGCAAGGAGCCGGACGAGGAGGCGCACTTCCAGGCCTACCACGCGGCGGTCGAGGCGTGCGACGGCCGACCGCTCGTGATCCGGACCCTCGATCTCGGCGCCGACAAGATGACCGACTCGATCGTGCAGCTCGAGAAGAACCCCTTTCTCGGCTGCCGTTCGATCCGCTACGCGTTCCAGCGGCCCGAACTGTTCAAGACGCAGTTGCGCGCGATCCTGCGCGCGAGCGCGTTCGGCCCGATCAAGCTCATGCTGCCCATGGTGACCACCCTCGGCGAGGTGCGCCGCGCCAAGCTCATGATCAGCGACGTCATGGACGACCTCGAGCGGGAGGGGATTCCCTTCGACGACCGGATCCCGGTGGGGATCATGGTCGAGGTGCCGTCGGCGGCGCTGATCGCCGACTTCCTCGCGCGGGAGGTCGCCTTCTTCTCGATCGGGACGAACGACCTCGTGCAATACACCCTCGCGGTCGACCGGGTGAACGAACGGGTGGCGGAGCTGTACCAGCCCTCGCACCCTGCGATCCTGCGCCTGATCCTCGGGGTGATCGAGGCGGGCTGGCGACACGGGATCGAGGTGAGCATGTGCGGCGAGATGTCGGGCGAGGTGGTCTACACGATCCCCTTGATCGGCCTCGGGTTGCGCACGTTCTCGATCTCGCCCGGTACCATTCCGGAGGTCAAGAAGGTGACGCGCTCGATCACCGTCCGCGAGGCGGAGGAGGTGGTGGACCGGATCTTCACGTTCTCGGACGCGCGACAGACCGAGAGCTACCTGCAGGAGCGCGCGCGCCGCATCGTGCCCCAGCTGTTCTGAACCCACGGCCTCGCCCGCCCCACTTGCAACGGGTGCGTACGCATCGGAGCATCGGGGCTTCGCAACGGTCGACGCCGCCGGGTGACGGAGGCGTGCCGTATGCTGGACACCCGACGCGTCCGGAGCGGCCGCCCCGCCCGAAACGCGCCCATGAAACACCGAGAACGCCGTTGGACAGAACGAGTTACGTCCGTTTGACGGGGATTGCTGAGCGCGCATAGAATACGCCGCGACCCGAGGCTCGGGTCCGCGGCACCGGGGAGACACAGCGCCATGTTCGGCAAGCAGAACCGAGTCGTCGGGCTCGATATCGGATCGAGCGAGATCAAGGCCCTCGAGATGCAGAAGTTCGGCGATGGCTACGCCATCACGGGCTTCGCCTCGACGCGCGTACACAGTCCGGACGAGACGCGCGCGGCGATCCAGGAGGTGATCGCCACGGGCGGTTTCCGGACCCGGCGGGTGGTGACCGCCGTCTCGGGTCGCTCGGTGATCGTGCGCTACGTGAACATGCCGCGCATGGCGCCCGATCAGCTTCGCTCGGCGGTGCGCTACGAGGCCGACAAGTACATCCCCTTCGAGGTCGAGGACGTCGTGCTCGACTGCCAGGTGCTCGAGCCCGAGACCGCCCCCACCGAGGGCGAGCAGCCCGAGATGAAGGTGCTGCTCGTCGCGGTGAAGAAGAGCCTGATCGAGGAGCACGTGGCGCTGCTGAGCGATTGCAATCTGACGCCGGCGGTGATCGACGTGGACGCCTTCGCGCTCGGCAATGCGTTCGAGTTGCACGTGACCGCCTCGCACCGCGAGCGCGAGTTCGAGGATCGCGTCGTCGCGCTGATCGACATCGGCGCGAACAAGACCAACATCAACATCGTGCGCGGGGGCAACTCCTACTTCACCCGCGAGGTCTACCTCGCGGGCAACGACTTCACCGAGGCGATCGCGCGACGGCTTGGAATCGACGAGGAGGAGGCGGAGGCGCTCAAGTGCGAGCCGCGCGACCGGGTGGGCGAGGTCGAGGAGTGCATCCTGCCCACCCTCGACGATCTCGGCAACGAGATCCAGCTTTCGTTCGACTACTTCGAGAACCAGTTCGAGCGGGAGGTGGAGGAGGTCTACGTCTCGGGCGGAAGTGCGAAGTTGCCCGGACTCGCCCGCACCTTCGAGGCGAGCTTCGACCGTCCGATCATCTTCTGGGACCCGCTCGAGAACCTGCCGATCCGTTCGGACCGGATCGACGAGAAGGCCATGCTCGCGCGCTCGAACCAGCTGGCGGTGGTGGTGGGACTCGCCTCGCGCGTGCGTGGGAAGCTGACGTGAACGAACGCCGAAGCCGCAGTCTTCCGAGCCGGCAGGGGGGCGGCCCCGGACGAGCGAGGTGGTGCGCATGATCGAGATCAATCTGCTTCCGCCGCAGTACCGCACGGTCGAGAGGACGCCGCTCCCGGTGTTTCTGGGCCTGATCGTGGGGCTTCTGTTGATCGGGGCGGCGTTCGTCGCCTACGTCGTGCAGACCAAGCGCGGGGTGACGCTCGCGCAACAGAAGAGGGGCCTCGAACTCGACATCCAGGAGAAGAAGGCGAAGGCCGCGCAGGTCGATCGCATCCAGCGGGAGATCAAGGAGGCGCGCATGCGCATCGACGCCGCGACGCGGGTGGCGCAGGAGCGCACGCCGTGGACGCGCGTGCTCTCCGAGTTCGTCGACCTCCGCCCCCCCTACATCTGGCTCGAATCGCAGGCGGCGCGGCGCGGCGCGGACGGCAAGGGCGAGCTGCGGCTGGCCTGCAACGCGCGCGGCACCAACCTGCAACGATACACCGAGTTCCGCCAGCGGCTGCGCTCGCGCACCAACTTCATGTACCACTTCTCCACGATCTCGGGCGCGCGGCTCGACGTGCGGCTGACCGGGGAGCAGTACCTCGAGCCGAAGATGCTGTCGTTCAACCTGACGCTGCCGCTCGCCAAGGTCGAGTCGCACTAGGAGGACCCACGCCATGGGACGAGCGACACAGCTCATCGTGGTGATCACGCTGTGTATCCTGATCCTGTTCGGGGTGCTTGCGGCGGCCACCTACGGCAAGTACGACAGCAACGCGACACTCGAGCAGCAGATCGCGCGTCTGCGCACCGAACTCGCCGGCTACGAAGCGAAGATCGCGCGTCGGCCGCGGCTCGAGAAGCTCAAGACGGCGATCGACGACGCCAACCGGGAGGTGATCCTGATCCTGCCGCGGTTCTCGCCCGAGCGCAGCGCCGACAAGGCGCTCGAGCAACTCAATCGCTACCGCTCCAAGGCGCGACTCGAACTCGGCCCCACCGTTCCCGAGCCCCCACACCCCGCGGGCGGCAAGCTCGGCAAGGGAGTCATGCAGGCAAGCTTCTCGATGAACCTCGAGGGCACCTTCCCGCGTCTGCTGAAGTTCGTGGCGGATATCGAACGCAGCCCCAACCTCATGCGGATCGACGACCTCAAGCTGACACCGACGAGCCGCACCGAGGACGGGCACCCGGTACTCAAGATCTTCATCAAGGTCAGCGCCTTCTACTACAAGGTATGAAGGGACATCGCATGGCGGACATGGTGAGACGTTTTCAGCGACAGGGCACCCGCGGATGCCAGCGTGCCCCTCGCCTGCGCGCGCTGCGGCTGTGTGCTCTCGGCGCCGCGCTGTGGGCCGGGGCGATCGCGACCGCACAGACCGCCCCGGCCCCCGAGCGCTCGGGCGTCGAACTGCCACCGTTCGACGTACTCGACTCGGACGGCGACGGGCAGCTCGCGCGCCCCGAGTGGCAGAAGGTGATCGCCGAGCCGTTCGACGACTACGACGCCGACAACTCGGGGGGCATCGACGCCGCCGAGTACGAGGTCTACGTCGAGCGCAAGCGGCAGACGGTGCAGAGCCTGTCGGCGCCTTCCGATCTGCCTCTCGAGTTGCAGGCGATCGAGGACGAGGCGCACTACGAGTTCAAGCGCAAGCACTACGACAAGGCGGCGAAGCTCTTCAAGATGCTCGCGGAGAAGGTGCCTGCGCTGCCCGAGTTCCGTTTCCGTCTCGCCGAATGCTACTTCCGTATGGGCCAGGTCGCGAAGGCGCGCGAGGTCTACGAGGCGGTGCGCCGCAAGGAGCCCGACAACGTCGTGGTGCTGATCGCCATGGCGCGGCTCGAGGCGAAGGCGGCGAGCGGCATCCGCGAGCCGGACAAGAAGGCGGCACTGCTCGACAAGGCGCGTGCGAACCTGCTGTCGGCCGCGCGACTCGGCGCCAACAGCCTCAAGGCGGTGCGCAACCACCCCGAGCTGGCGGTCTTCAAGGACGACGTGCAACTGCTCGTCGAACTCGCCAAGGCATGGCAGCAGTTCGAGATTCCCGCCACGATTCGCGACCCCTTCATCAACCCGATCCCCCGCAAGGACAGTGTGACGGCGAGCACGAGCAGCGAGAGCGAGGCGGTGCAGCCGGCCGACCGCTGGAACCTCGAGCGACAGCGCAAGATGGCCGCGCGCCTCAAGGAACTCGTTGCGCAACTGCGCGAGGCGATCGCCGCCGAGGACTTCCAGAAGGTGGCGCAGCTGTGGAGCGAGATCGAGGAGATCTTGCGCTACGAGTCCTCGATCACCGACGCCGAGTCGGCGGTGGTGATCCGTCGGCTCAAGGAGGAGGTCAAGGCGAACGAGTCGGTGGTGCAGAGTCTTCTGCTCTCGGCGTACTACGCCACGGGCGAGCGCCTGCTGTCGGACATGCAGGAGGCGCTCGACGCACAGGACTACCGACGTCTGTTCGAACTGTGGGACAAGCTCAACGACCACGCCGAACTCATGACCAAGACCGGCAACGAGATCTTCGCCGAGAAGGCGAGGGAACTGCTCGCGCGCGGCAAGCAGCTCGAGCAGAAGGGCCGGATCCTCGAGGAGATCTCGCGCTTCGGCATCCGGATCACGGCCACGGTCGTGGGCGGTGGCGTCGCCAAGGCGATCGTCAACAACCGCGTGCTCTCGGAAGGCGATGCGGTCTATGACATCCATGGCAATCCCATCCCGCACCTGCGCGTCCGCAAGATCGAGCGACGGCGGGTACGGTTCGAGTACAAGGGGCTCGAGTTCAGCAGGGAGTTGCAACACGGTAACGCCTAGCGGGCCGAACGCTCATCGGTCGGCCCCTGGTGCGGCGAACGCGTTCTGGAAGTGGGTGGGTAGACAACGGTATACTCGCCGCCTGCTGGCGGCGTGGCGAGAGAGGTGAGCGATCGCTGCACGCAGTCTGGGGAGCTGTGTGGACGCGATCGCGCCGGCTCGGCGATACGGGATCGCCGCGAGCCGCTGGGAATCGAGGCGGGAAGAAACCGCCGCGCAACGGGTGGGCGCCGGCCGCTGTGTCCGGGTCGACGCCCGGCGACGCGACGAGGACGCAAAAGAGGGGGAAGGCATGCTGGGGACCGCATGGATGGGACAGCGTGCGCAGGCAGCAGCCTTTGCCGCGCTGGCACTGGCAACGATCGCACCGGGCGGC
>RFJN01000041.1 GCA_003694875.1 Planctomycetota bacterium
CGGTCTCGTTCGCGCGCGGGCTCAGTGCCCGCTGCCCTCCACCGCGTGCTCGTAGCGGTAGTAGATCTCGAGGGTCAGCGCGTTGATCGCGGTCGCGTACACCCGTCCCCCGGCGATGCACCACTCGCCCACCGGATCCCACGAGCCGTCCTCGTCACCGCCCATGCGCTGCCGGTTCGTGCCGTCGCCGAGCAGCGCCTCCTGCATCGCCTTGTTCCACTTCTTCCACTCGCGCGAGTTGATGCGCGTGCCCTGGAACACGCCGTAGGTCGCGTAGTACCAGTAGTAGAAGTTCGTCTCGTTCTTGGTCTTCTTGTCGCCCTGCCACTTGGGCAGGTGGCTCATGAGCACCCGCACCCCCTGCTTGATCCGCTCGTGGGTGCGGCGCTGGCCGGTGAAGATGCGGCAGATCACCGAGACACCGGTCATGGTCGGCACCCCCTCGAACTTGGGGTAGACCTCGGGGTGCGCGAGCAACTTGCGGTTGATCGCCGCCCCGCCGTCGCCCGCGCGCATGTAGCCCACGAGTCCCGGGGGCTTGCCCGGCCCGCCGTCCGACGTCACGCGCTCGAACCACGCGAGCGCGCCCTCGAACGCCGCCTTGGGCACCTTCAGGCCCGCGGCCTTGGCGGCCTTGAGCGCGAGCACCGCCCAGCCCGTCACCGACGTGTCGTTCTTGCCGCTGTTGGGCACGTACTTCCAGCCCGCACCCGGGTTCTGCGCCTTGACGAGCCACGTGACCGCCTTCTGCGCGGGGCGCTTGAGCGTGAAGTCGCCCGTCATGCCGTAGGCCTCGCACAGCGCCATGGTGGCGATGCAGTGGTTGTAGATCGTCTGCTCCTTGTCGCCGTAGCCGATCGCGCCGTCGCGCTTCTGCGTCCTGCGCAGGAACTTCAGACCCTTGTTCACCGCGCGCTTGAACTCGGGATATGGCGAACTCTTGTGGCTGTGGCCGTCGCCGAGGAACGCGAGCAGCGCGAGACCGGTGACGCCCACATCGAAACGCGGATCGCCCGCGCCCGGTCCCCGCCCGCTCGCGCTGCGGTAGTCGGGGCCGGAGCACGTCGTCTTGCAGTTCTTGCTGAACTCGGCCGCCGACCACTTGCCGTCCGGATCCTGGTGCCGCTGCAACCAGCGCAGCGCCGCGTGCACCGCGCTCTCGGTCGCAGCGCTGCCGCCATAGCGCGAGGCGCGACCGGTGCCGAAGCGCGAGCCGTAGCGGCCCGCCGCGCCACCGGCGGTACCGAAGGCGTCGTTGGCACTCTCGGAGTCGAGGTTCTTGTTCGAGAGGTTGTCGAACGAGGTGCCCTTGGGCGTCTCGGTCTTGGTGACCTCCTCCTCGAGCTCCTTGATCGGCTTCTCGACCTCGGTGGGGTTCTGGATCTGGGGCTTGCGGTGCAGCGCGCGCTTCTTCTCCGGATCGTACTCCTGCTTCTTCTGCTCGAGCTTCGGCAGCACGATCGCCTGCTGCTCGGGCTCGGGTGTGTCCGCCCAGTAGATGAACAGCGCCATGAGCAGAAGGCCCACGTGGATCATGGCGGAGATGCCGTACGACGAGGTGAGGATCAGCCAGCGGCTCGGCTCGACGTACTCACCCTCCTCGTCGAGCAGCTCCTCGTCGGAGTAGGCTGCCTCGTCGTCGTACTCCATCTCGTCGTAGGAGTCCGCTTCGTCGCGTCGCGCCATGCCGAGCCACCTCTTCGCTCGTTTTCCCGTTCCCAGCCCGCAACACCACCGCGTTCGCACTCCACCGCCCGATCGGCGCGGCCCCGGACGAACCGGATCGGGTGGAAGGGCCGACGGTCTGCGGCACGCCGAACTATCGTAGCCCGCCCCGGGGCGGTGTCAACGCGGCGCGCCCCTCGGTCGCCTCCTTTCGCGGTCGGTGTGCAACCGGTTCTACCCCGCGGCGATCGTGGCGGTTCCCTGCCAGGCCACGAGCTGACAGGTCCGGTCTGCGCGCCGCAGCCGCGCAACGTCGACCGGGATCGGGTCGTCTGCCGTGATCCTCCGCGACCGGCGGATCCCGTGGCGGTTCGCGTGCGAGGCCTACTTCCTGCCCTCGTCGTTGCGTCCGGTGCGCGCCGGGGTGTTCAGCGTTCGAGGTGACGGGCGAGCCGCTCGCGCACCTCGGCGGGGCTGCAGTCCGCGATCGCGATGACCTTGCGGCGAGAGCTCGCACCCGTCGTGATCTCGAGTCGGCGCACCGGCAGCTCGAGCGCCTCGGCGAGCAGCGCGAGCAGCGCCCGGTTCGCCTTGCCCCCCTCGGCCTTGCTGCGCACCCGGCACTTGAGCGCGTCGCCGTGCGCCCCCACGATCTCGGCGCGGCGGGCGCCCGGCTGCACGTGCACCGTGAGCCGCGCACCGCCGCGCGCCGCCTCGATGCGCACCCCCTCGAGCGGTCGCGTCACGGTCGTCCCTCCGGTCGGCCCACGAGGGCCGCGGCCGCGCGCGCGCGCAGCGCGTCGTCGCCCGCCTCGGCGGCGAGCTGCTGCGCCCGCTCGAACGCCTCGCGCGCGAGCGCGTCCGCGCCCCGATCGAGCAGGATGTGGCCGAGCCCGTAGCTGCCGAGCGCGTCGAACCGCACCGCGCCGAACAGCCGGGCGAGCCGCTGCGGGGACAGCTCGGCCCAGCGCTCCACCACCTCGATCCGCCCCTCGCCTTCGGCGCGAAAGCGCAGCCCCTCGCGCTCGAGCGCGACCGCACGCCCCTCGAGACCGGGGGCGAGTTCGGTGCGAAGGGGCGGCTGCGCCCCGGTCTCGACGTGCCGGCGCAGCGCGGCGAGCGCGGCCTGCTCGGCCCGCAGGGTGCGCAGCCGTGCGGCGAGCCGCTGTCGCCCCGCCTCGGTCGCGAGCCGTGCCCCGAGCCCCTCGAGCCGATCGATCAGCGCCTCGAAGTCGAGGCGCGCAAGCGCCTCGGGCGAGGCGGCCTGCGCGAGCCGCTCGAGATCGGCGCGCTCGCGTGCGCGCTGCGCCGCCTCCCGCTCGCGCTCCCAGCGCTCGATCCGGGCGCCGAGCGCGGCGGCTCGCCCCGCCTCGAGCCAGCCCGAGCCCGCCGCGAGCCGCGCGCGGGCGTCCGCCGCATCACCCCGCGCGAGCGCCTGCGCGACCTCTCGCTCGAGCCGCTGCGCGAGCGCCTCGCGCCGCTCGGCGAGTGCCGTGCGCAGCGGTGCGGGATCGAGTTCGGGATAGCGCGCGAGCAGCTGCTCGAGTTCCGCTGCACGCTCGGACAGCTGCGCCGGTTCGGTGCGTGCGAGCGCGCGCAGCCACCGCTCGCGTGCCGCGCGACGCTGCTGCTCGTGCCGCGCCCGCTCGGCCCGGTCGCGCTCGAGCTGCGCCTCGAGTTGCCGCAGGCGCCGGGCCTGGGCGCGCGCGCGTTCGGCGACCGCCGGCAGATCGTCGTAG
>RFJN01000367.1 GCA_003694875.1 Planctomycetota bacterium
AGCCCACCGCGGCCGACCCCGCGGCGGCGCGGCCGGTCGATCCGGCGCTGTACGGCTCGATCCTCGAGGAGATGCGCACCGCGCGCTGGGACGGCCTCGGGATCGATCCCGACCGGTACGTGCGCGACCGGCTGTCGTACGACGAGCTGATCCGACCGCTGCTCGAGAACCCCGATGCGCGGATCGTGCTGCACCGGCAGTCGCGGCGGATCGGCGAGGTGCGCTCGGTCGACGGCAGCCACAGCCGGCTCGTCAGTCCACGCCGCCCCAAGGACTACCCGGGGCGTGCGTACTACAACCACGACGACGGCCGCTTCCACCTCGTGGGCATCGTGGGCGAGGACTGGTTCCGCCAGACGCTGTACATGCTCGCGCACGCGGGGGTGCGGCCCGAGCAGATCCTCGTCGAGGAGACGTTCGAGCCCGAGCGGATCGTGGCCAACGCACTCGACGCCACCCTCGCCGAGCACACCTTCGACTCGGTGACGATCGGCACCATGGGTGAGCTCACCCGTGCGGTCGAACGCGTGCTGCGCGCGCGGGTGCAGCCCGAGCACATCCGCGCCACGATCGGGCGCATGGAGACGTTTCTCGCAGAGCGCGCGCGCAGCGCGCGCTCCGACCGGCGCCCCCGCTGGCAGGCGCGTCTCGATTGGCTGCGCACGCTGCTCGCCGAGACGGGCCCCGATCCGGCCGCACGGCTGCGCGCGATCGAGAACGATCCCATGCTCGCCGGCCCGCTCGCCGAGTGGATCCGGGTGGCCGAGCGCGGCGCGCCCGTGCGCGAGCTGCCCATGCGGGTCGAGACGGTGCGCGACCGCTCGCTGCCGCACCGGATCCTCGAGGTCGACGGCAAGAAACACCTGCTCATCCACATAGGCGGGGCGCACGGAGACATGGCCTACCACGTGGTGCGGCACCTGCTCGAGAAGCAGCCCGGGCTGCGCAACGTGAACGTCTACGGCTCGGCGGGCTCGCTCACCGACACGATCCCGCCCGACACGTTAGTGCTGCCGTCGGTCGCGATCGGCTCGATCGAGCCCGGGCGCGCGCCGGTCGCGCTCGACAACGCGGCGCAGCTCGAGGGCGCGGTCACGACACGGCACGCCAACGTCTCGACGCTGTTGCGCGAGCACAAGGGCGGACTCGAAGAGCTGATCGGTCTGCCGGCGGGCACGGTGGACATCGAGAGCTACCACGTCGCCCGGGCGGTGGCGCAGTCGCCGCATCCGGTCGCGTTCCGCGCGATCCTGCGCGTCTCGGACGTCGCGACGAGTGCGCAACTCGGCGCGCACCGCGAGGACCGGGAGGCCACGAGCGACTACGACGCGCGCCGCCGCGGCGAGGAGCGCGTGGTGGTTGCGCTCGGGCTCGTGGACCCGCCGGCGCCTTCCCCGGAGGATCGCTAGCCATGCGCTGGATTCCGCTCGAGATCGACATGCTGCAGGCGCTCGAGAAGATGGCGGCCGAGCAGGACGAGCAGCGCCACCCCGGCCACTTCTACCTCGTGGGTCCGGCCGGCCACGAATCCGAGCAGGCGATCGCGGATCTGCTCGTGCACGAGGCGCTCGGCTACCACAAGGCGGAGCGTGAGGTGCTGCGGCGGCGGATCGCGGAACTCGACGAACAGATCGCGGCGCTGTCCGAGGGCACCGAGTACGACCACACCGGGCGGGAGATTGGCGACATCTCGCTGCCGGGCCAGGAGGCGGCACGCGAGGAGCGCGCGCGGGCGGAGCGGGAGCTCGAGGAGCACGAGAAGGCGATCGTGCGGCTCGTCTCGGACGCGGTGGACATCCGGTTGCGCGAGTTGCTCGAGCACTTCGAGATCCGCCCGCGCAGCGAGCTCGAGGCGCTCAAGGCGAGCGAGGAGCCGGGTACGGTGATCGAGCTGTTCGCCGACGGCTACGGCATGGCCGACGGGCTCGAGGCAGCACTCGCCGCACGCCGGGAAGCACTCGGCCTGCCGGCCGATCGCGACTGGCGCTGAGTGCCGGCGGTGGGGGGTGAGGCGACGGTGCGGTGCTATCTCGAGATCGTGGCGGGTCGCGAGCGCGGCCGACGCTGGGAGCTCGAGGGCGAGGCGTTGGTGATCGGACGCGATCCGGACTGCACGATTCCGCTGTTCGATCTCGCGGCCTCGCGGCGACATGCGGAGCTGCGGCGGCAGGAAGACGGCTGGGTCGCGTGCGATCTCGGCTCGCGCAACGGCACGTTTCTCGACGGCGAGCCGCTCGTGGCGCCGACGCCGCTGCGCCACGGTGCGCGCCTGCAGGTGGGCGACACGGTACTGCGGTTCGTCGACCCGCGCGCTCTCGAGCAGGAGACCGAGCCGCGCGGCCGACCGGGAGCGATCGACGGACTGCGGGTGCTGAGCGGGCTGCGCGTCGCGCACGAGCCGGAGGCGAGCGCTCTGGGGCCGGCGGAGCGGCGGCTGCGGGCGCTGCTCGCGCTCGGGCGCTCGATCGAGCAGGCGCACGATCCCCGGGCGCTGCTCGAGCAGGCGGCCGACACGGTGCGCGAGGCGCTCGGGGCGGACGACGTGGCGCTGGCGCCGCTCGAGGACAGCGACGGCCCGGCGGTGCAGCGGCCGGCCTCGCTCCGGGTGAGCGAGGCGCTCGTCGCGCGGACGGCGGAAGGTGACGAGGCGCTGCGGCTCGGCGGCGACGACACGATCCTGCAGCGCGAGAGTATGCTCGCGCAGGCGGTGGGCTCGGTGCTCGCCGCGCCGATCCGGCTGCGCTCGCGCCCGTGGGGTGTGGTGTATGCGGCGAGGCGGCGCGGGGCGCGGCCGTTCGACGACGACGACCTGCAGTTTCTCGCCGACGTGGCGCGCCAGCTCGGGGCGGCGCTGGCGGTGCTCGAGCGCAGCGCCGAGGCGCAGCGGCACTCCGAGGCGTGGCGCCGGGGTGCGGCGTGTGCGCAGGGGCCCGCTCCCGACGAGGCGCTGATCGGCGAGAGCCCGGCGTTCCGGGCCGCGCGCGCGAGCGCGCTACGGTTCGCGCAGGCCGAGGCGCCGGTGCTGTTGCAGGGCGAGACGGGCACGGGCAAGGAGCTGTTCGCGCGGCTCATACACGAGCACGGCCCGCGGCGCGAGGCGCCGTTCGTGGCGGTCAACTGCGCGGCGCTGCCCGAGGCGCTGCTCGAATCGGAGCTGTTCGGACACGTGCGCGGCGCGTTCACGGGGGCGGATCGCGATCGGCGGGGGCTGTTCGAGCTCGCGCACGGGGGGACGCTGCTGCTCGACGAGGTGGGCGAGATGCCGCTCGCGCTGCAGGCGAAGCTGCTGCGGGTGCTCGAGACCGGCGAGCTGCGGCCGCTCGGTTCGGAGCGGATGCGGCGGGTCTCGGTGCGCGTGATCGCGGCCACCCACCGCGATCTCGCACGTCGGGTGGAGCAGGGCGCGTTCCGCGAGGATCTGCTCTACCGGCTGTCGGTGCTGCGCCTCGTGCTGCCGCCCTTGCGCGAGCGGGAGGGGGACGCGCTTCGGATCGCCGAGGCGTGGCTCGCGCGGCTGCGGGCGCGACTCGGTCGGCCGGGGCTGACGCTGACGCCGGCGGCGCGCGCGGCGATCGCGCACCACCGCTGGCCGGGCAACGTGCGCGAGCTGCGCAACGCGCTCGAGCGCGCGGCGCTGCTGTCCGAGAACGACGAGATCGAGCCGGCCGCGCTCGGGCTCGAGGGGTCGGTGCCGGCGGTGGGCTCGCAGCGGCCCAGCGCGCCGATCTCGCTCGCCGAGGCGGAGCGTCGCGCGATCGTGGCGGCGCTCGAGCACACCGGCGGGCGCAAGGGGGAGGCGGCGCGGCTGCTCGGGATCTCGCACCCGACGCTCAACCGCAAGCTGCGCGCATACGGGATCGGGTGAGCGGCCGGTGCTCGCGGCGGTTCACTCCGACGGCTCGAGCCGTTCGGTGACCTCGTCGAGGGTGCTCGCCCGCTTGTCGTCGCGCACGTCGTTGACGACCGCCGGCGTGACCAGGCCGCCAAGGCCTGTGATCAGGCCGCTCAGCCCGGTGAAGGCGATGACGTTGACGGGAAGGTTCAGAAACCGCGCAAACCCCTCGATCAACGTCGGGGCGTGGGCGAGGTAGCGCACGGCCGCCTCCACGCCGACGAGCGGAGCGAGCGCAACGGCGCCGGCGCCGATGCGTCCGATGATGTGGGCGACGTTGGTCTCGTCGTCGGCGTACGCGACCGTCCCGGTGACCTCCCCCGCGGTGACCCGCTCCCCCACCCGGGGAAAGCCCCAGCGCCAGCGCACCCCGAGCTTGGCCGCGGACGCGAGGTAGAGCTTGCCGTCGTCGCCGCGCACCACGAGCTCGTCGCGGCCGTTGTCGCGCACCGCGGCGATCAGCTCCTTCTCGCCGATACCGGGCCGCGCACGCCGCCACTCGACGTCGTCGGTGAAGCCCGGAATGACCGACGGCGCGACGAGCTTCTTCTGGCTCGGACCGACGCGAATGTCCATGTCGCTGTCCCCTTCTCCGGCTGCGCTCCATTCTAACCGACAGGTACAACGATCGATACGCTGCGTCTGTGCTCGTCGCACCCGGGACTGCCCCCGGAGAACGCTTCGGCGGCCCTCACCCACAAGACCCCTGCCGGGGATGGATCGGGCTGGAGCCTGGCACCGCCCCGCGCCGTGCCCTCTTCGCGCGCCCGCGTGGCCCCCTTGCGCGCGCGGACGCGCTCCGCTAGGGTCGCGGTGCGCGTCGGTGCCCGGAGGAGACGAA
>RFJN01000042.1 GCA_003694875.1 Planctomycetota bacterium
CGCGCTCGTGGTGGGCGGTCCGGCCACCGCCGCGCTCGCCGGCGAGGGCGAGGCGGCGCTGTCGGGTGCGATCGCCTTCTCGACGGTGCGCTCGCGCGCCTGGGGCCAAGGACACGGTCTCGGGCTCGTGTACGTCGGGACGGCCACGATTCTCGACGCAAGCCTCCCCCCGGACGCCGAGCAGCGCGCGGTGCTCGACAAGCTCGGACTGCTCGGGGTGCGCGGCGTGGGCATGGGGCTCGCGGTCGAGCGCGGACGGCTTCGCGAGGCAATCGCGATCGCGCACCCGGGCCCGACCCGGGGGCTCGTGGCCCTGCTCACGGGGCAGCGCGACGTGGACATCGTCGACGAGGCCGACCGGCTGCCGGCCGCGGTGCAATCGGCCGCGGTGATCGCGCTGAGCCCGGCCACGCTGTGGCAGCGGGGACTCGAACTGCTCGCGTCGCTCGATCCGCAGGCGCGTGACCGGCTCGAGGATGCCATGCTCGATATGGAGGCGAAGCTCGGCTTCTCGCCCGGCGACGATCTGCTCGCGGTGCTCGGCGGCCCGATCACGCTCGAGGCGCTCGCTCCTGCGGGCGGGATCGAGCTGCTGCCCGAGGCGGTGATCTCGTTCGGCGTGAAGGACGCAGCCCGCCTCGAGCGCAGCCTCGAGCTGCTCGCGGGCGCGCTCGAGTACGACGTCAAGACGATCGCGGATCCGACCGGCGGCGCCCCGATCCGCTACCTGTCCATGCGGCTCGGCAAGCTCGGCCAGGATCCGGCACGCGGCTACGGCGAGGACCGGCTGGGGGCGGCGACGCTGTGGTCTGCGATCGCGGGTGCCTGGACGATCGAGGGCAGCCGGGTGCGGTTCGCCGCCATGCCGCAGACGCTGCGGGAACGCCGCCGTCGACTGCGGCCGTCGCTGGCCGAACTCGAGGCGTTCAAGCAGGTGCTGGCCGACACCGGCGGCAGTGCGCGCCTGTTCTCGTTCAGCCGGACGCGCCGCAGCGTCGGGGCGCTGTACCACCTCGCGTTGCGGCTGCTGCACAGCTTCGAGCCGGCGCTGCGGCGCGCGGGGATCGCAGTCGACACCGCACGCCTGCCCGAACCGGCGGCCTTCACCGCGGTGCTCGGCCCCTCGAGTGCGGCGCTGCAGGTGCGCGACGGCGCGATCGTGCTGGTCTCGCGCGGCGGCGTGCCGGTGCTCAGCGCGGCGGCGAGCGTGGGGGTCGTGGCGGCCGTGGCGATCCCCCAGCTTCACCAAGACCGGAGCCGGCGCGTACGCCCCATGCCACCGGCCGCCTCGGAGCCGAGGGAGCAGGGCGCGAGCGGCCCCTGGAGTTGCCCCATGCACCCGACGGTGCACGCCTCGGAACCCGGCCGGTGCCCGATCTGCGGCATGCCGCTGCAGAACACGACACCGCCTCCGCCCGACGAGGACCGCTGACCGCCGTGCGGCCGCGTGCCGCCGGCATGTGCGCGGGCGGCACGCGGTGGCGGCGCGCGGCTTCGTGCGGGGTGGACCGCGCACGGCCGCCGGTCGGCTCGGTCGCCGCCGGGCCCGGTCGAGCGACGTGCGAACGGGCGCTGGACACGGCAGCCGCGCCGGCCGACCATCGGCGGGTCGTCGGCCGTCCGGGAGGAACGGAAATGCGGTCTGCCGCTCTGTGGGCCTGTGGTTGCGTGGTGCTGGCGCTGGCCGGAAGCGGCTGTGGAGGTGGGGGCAGCGGAGGCGGAACTGGCGGCACGGGCCCGTCCGCGACGCCGGGCGGTGTGGCACCGGCAACCCCGTGGCGCTGGGTGACGGCCGACTTCCACGTGCACACCGAGCACTCCGGCGACGGCTACGACAGCGTGGCGCAGACGAAGGACATGGCGCGCTACGCGGGGCTGGACGTCGTGGCGCTGAGCGACCACGACACGCTGACGCAGACCACCGATCCCGATTTCGGCTCGACCGCGACGCTCACGGTGCTGCCGGCGGTGGAGTGGACGACCCGCATGCACGCCGGCGTGGTGGGCGCGAGCTTCCTGCCGCCCGATGAGCTGGCGCAGGCCGGGCCGCCGGCGGACTGGCCCGCGATCGTGCAGGACGTGATCGACCGGGTGCATGCGACCGGCGGCGCCTTCATCGCAAACCACCCGGCCGACAACCGCTTCCCGTGGGTGTTCGACGTGCGGGACGTGGACGCGGTCGAGATCTGGAACAGCTTCTGGACGGTGAGTGACGTGGGTGGCAAGCCGTCGTCGCCGGCCTCGATCGACGACCGGATGCGGAGCAGCGGACTCACGGCGGCGGGTATCGCGCCGAGCGCGGCGATCGTGGCGGCGGCCGCGGCGGCCGGCGGCGGCAACGACCAGGCGCTGGCGTACTGGGAGGCGCTGCTCGATCGGGGCGAGCGGATCGCGGCGGTGGGCTCGAGCGATCGGCACCGCTGGATCCTGCCGGGCTATCCGTGCACGTGGCTGCGGGTGCGGGACAACACGCCGGCGGAGGTGATCGCGGCGCTGCGCGCCGGTCGCACGCTGATCACGGCGAGCCCGCACGGGCCGTGGGTGGAGTTCGAGGCGGACGCGGACGGCGACGGGGTGTTCGAGGCCGGGATCGGGGACACGGTGGCTGCGGGTTCGAGCGTCACGCTGCGGGTACGTGTCCGGGGCGCGGCGCGCGGTCTCGTGCGGATCGTGCGTCGCCGGGCCACGGTGCACGAACGGCGGCTGTCGAGTGGTGACGTGACGTTCACGCTGCCGGTGACGCTGCGCCCGGGCGACTGGGTGCGGCTCGACGTGTTCGAACCGGTGGACGGGTCGCTGCCGGCGGCCGCCGTGGTGCAGAGCGCGCTCGGGCTGCTAGCCACCCCGGACATCGTGGCGGCGTTCCGGGCGGTGGGCTCGGTGCCGCCGGTGATCGCGAACGCGGAGTTGTACGAGATGCCGCGCCGCTACCTGCCGCTGTTCAACGTGGACGTTCCGGGTGGGCTGAACTTCGGACGCGCCGCGATCACGAGCCCGATCTACGCCGAGCGCTGAGCGGCGGCCCGGTCACGGGGGGTTGCGGCGGGCGCGCACCGGACACGCCGCGCAGCACGCCCGCACCAGCCCACTCGCGCCCGGGGGACGGTCGCCGCGAGGGCAACCGCCAACGGCACGCGCGAGCCCGTCCAGCCGCAGGGGCGGGGTCGAGCCCAGTGCCCCTGAATGAAGACGATGCAGGACAGGGTGCCGCGTGCCGCGGTTATCGGCATTTTCGTGTCGCGGCTTGCAAACAGGGTGTTTCCGCTTGCTCGCCGTGGGCGACGTTCATGGCTGCCTTGTGCGCGACGAAGTCACTTGCGTCTACAGCCTGCACAGACCGCTACCGTCGGAGCGACGGCGTCTCGCCGTCGCACCATCGA
>RFJN01000043.1 GCA_003694875.1 Planctomycetota bacterium
GCACGCGCCCCCTCACCCCCGGACGCCGGCGGGGCGAGCAACGCCACCACGCACGCCACTCCCGCCGCGATTCCGTACCGAAGCACCTGCACCTCCCCCGAGCCAACACCAGCACGCGGTGCTCAGGGGAGCAGGTCACGCCCGTTTCGTCAAACAGCAAAAGTTTCTCTGCCGCGACCGCCCTAACCCTTCGCGCAGGATGAACCGCCTGACACCCACGCGCCCTCCCATTTCTCCCCACCGGAGTGCCAATTCCCGTCAGTTTCTGGCGCCCGCACGATCGGCATTCGAGCATCGCGGCGGCCCGACACCATGCAACCCTGAGGAGGCGAAGCTGCCATGCGACCCGAGTTTCGGATGCCGCCCCGTTTCAGCGCCGGCTTCACGCTGCTCGAGATGCTCGTCGCCATCGCGATCGCCGGCGTTCTCGCCGCCATGGCCGTCCCGATCCTGATCGACTCGCGCAAGCGCGGCAACGAATCGAACGCGATCGTGTCGATGCGCCAGATCCACACCGCGCAGACCGCCTTCCTGCAGTACGACAAGGACCGCGACGGACAGCCGGACTACGCCACCGACCTCGCCGAACTCTACACCTCGGGCAAGCTGATCAACGAGGTGCTCGCGACCGGCGAGATGCTCGGCTACCAGTTCGCGCTGCTGCCCGGCCCCGAGGCCCGGACCTGGAGTGCTACGGCGGTTCCCGTCGAACCGGGTCGCTCGGGCGACCGCTCGTTCTGGATCGACGAGGCGGGGGTGATCCGCTACTCGACCTCGGGCGTGGCCGGACCGGACGATCCGCCGATCGGCGGCTGAGTCCCTACCGCTCCCGCACGCTGCGCCGTTCCCGCCTCTGCGCCACCGCCGCCGGGCCCGAGCGCCCGGCGACTGCGTTCGTACTCCTCGCGCAGCGTCTCGAGCAGACGAATCCGGCGCAACCCGCGGCGCGCCGCCTCGCGCACCGCGGCACTCGCATCCTCGCGCTCGAGCAGCGACGAGAAGAGCGCGCGCGCGGCGTCGAACGACATGTCCGCGATCCGGTCGTGCGCAAGCTGCTCCCGGTAGAGCGCGACCGCCCGCGCAAGCACCTGCTCCGGCGAGAGCGCCTCGGTGGGCAGCGGCTCGCTCGCTGCCGGCTCCCCGCTCGCCTGCGGCTTCTCCAGCGCGCCCCCGGCCACCGGCACGAGCAGCCGCTCGTGCAGGTAGAACGCGATCCCCTCCGGCGCCGCGATCCGCAGCCAGCCGTCCTGCTCGGCGAGCACCCGCACCGGAGCGCCGGCGTCGAGCTGGCCGAGCACAGTCGCCTGCAGCGACGCCCGCGCCCGCACGTTCACCCGATCGGCGCGCACGATCCCCACTTGCTTGCCCTTGCGCTCGACGAGCCGGCTCGCCACGTACACCGGCACCGGTGTGGACAGCTCGACCCGGTACCAGTCGTAGGCGCGTCCGATCACCTGCACCCGCGTCCCGCGCACGAGCTTCGCCACCACCTCGTACGCGGTGGACGGCCCCGCCCGCAGGTGCACACGATCGCGACAGACCTCCATCGGGCGCGGAAACGACTCGTCATCGCGCTCCTGCGCTGCCGACGCTGCCGCCCCGGCCACCACGAGCAACAGCCCCAGGGCGATCCGCACCATCCCGTCCTGCCCCATCCGCTGTCCTCCCTCGCTCGGTCGTGTTCCCTTGGTGTGTCGGATAGCATCGCGGCACCCAACCTCCCCGGTGCGGGAGACGTCCCCTTCCGCGACGCGGGTGCGTTGCGTACCCATCCCTGTGTTCGGTCGTGGACGACGGCGGAGTGAAGCCCATGTTCCCACCTCGGCTCCCGTGCAGCAGCGGCCGCGCAGCTCTCGCGCTGCTCGCGCTCGGCACCGCGTGTCTGCTCGCGCTCGGTTGCCGCAGCGCCGAGCGGTTGCACGAGCGCGAGAAGGAAGGGATCGAGCTGTTCTCGCAGGGGCGCATGGCACGTGCGGAGCAGGTGCTGCGCGATGTGTTCGAGGCCGATCCCGGACGCTACCAGGCCGCGCGTCTGCTCGCGCTGATCTACGAGCGGGCCGGGCAGACCGCCCGGGCGCTCGAGGTCCTCGAACGTCTCGTC
The DNA here is from genome assembly GCA_003694875.1 of Planctomycetota bacterium. Taxonomy (GTDB): domain Bacteria; phylum Planctomycetota; class J058; order J103; family J103; genus J103. Next base: position 2,102 of record RFJN01000043.1, read on the forward strand.
GCCGCGCGGCCCGACCTCGGGCTCGGACTCATGGAGCTCGCCGATCTGTACCAGCGACTGCGGCTGTTCGACCGCGCGTTGCCGCTGTACGAAAAGGCCGGCGCCACCTTCGGCTATCCGCTCGCCTACGTGCGCATCGCGGCGATCTACCGCGCGCGCGGCGAGGACGGGCGTGCCGAGCGCGCGTTGCTGACCGCACTGCGGCTGCAGCCCACCCACCCCGAAGCGCGCTACGACCTCGCCACCCTCTACGAATCGCGCGGTCTACACGAGGCGGCGCGCACCCAGTGGGAGGCGTTCGTGGCGGTGGCGCACCGCGATCCGCAGCGCGCACGACAGGTCGCGTTCGCGCGCCGGCGCCTGCTCGAGCTCGGGGCCCGACTCGCCACCGAGGACGCGCGGGCGCTGATCGCCTCGGCGCGTCGTCTGCTGCGCCCCCCCGCCGCCGGACGCCTCGCCCCCGAGGACGCC
>RFJN01000368.1 GCA_003694875.1 Planctomycetota bacterium
CATGGCCTGCGTGGCGCCCACCGCCTCGGGGTGCGGGGCGGTCATGTGGTGGGCGTCGTCGGAGGCGCCGAATCCGAGCACTTCGGCGTAGATCCGTGCGCCGCGCGCGAGCGCGCGTTCGGCGGTCTCGAGCACCACGATCCCCGCCCCCTCGCCCATGACGAAGCCGTCGCGGTCGCGGTCGAAGGGACGGCTCGCGCGCTCGGGCTCGTCGTTGCGCGTCGAAAGCGCGCGCGCCGCGCAGAACGCGGCGAGCCCGAGGCGATTGACCGCCGCCTCGGAGCCGCCGGCGAGCATGCAGTCCGCCATGCCGGCGCGCAGGAGCAGCAGCGCCGTACCGATCGCGTGGCTCGAGGCCGCACACGCCGAGGTGGTGGCGAAGTTGGGCCCCCGGAAGCCGGTGCGCTGCGCAAGGACCCCGGCGGCGGCGTTCACCATCATCTTCGGCACGAAGAAGGGCGAGACGCGCCGGGGCCCCCGCTCGAGCAGCCGGCGGGTCTGCTCATACATCTCGTCGATCCCGCCGATTCCGCTCGCGATGACGGCGCCGCAGCGCTCGGGCCGCGTCTCCTGCCCGGCCTCGATTCCCGCGTCCTCGAGCGCCATGGAGCCCGCCGCCACGGCGAAGTGCACGAAGCGATCGGTCGTGCGCTGCTGCTTGACGCCGAGCCACGGACCCGGATCGAAACCGTGCAGGTGCCCGGCGAACCGGACCGGCAGATCCGAGACGTCGAAGTGCTCGATCGGACGCACGCCGCTGCGTCCCGCCACCGCGGCCTCCCAGTACTCGTCGAGCCGGTGCCCGAGCGGGCACACCACCCCGAGCCCGGTGACCACGATCCGCCTCGCTCGATCCATGCCGTCGTCCGCTCCTTTCACCCTGGCGCAGCTCGCCCGCCGCGTTGTGAGACCGGCCAGCCACCGACCCGAGGCAGCGGAAGCCCGAAGCGCTTCCGCGGGGTCCGGTGGCTGGCCGTCTGCGGCACGCGGGCCGCGTCGTCCCTTGTCCTGCCGGCCTGCGACCTACCCCTCGTCGCCGCCGTCTCCGTCCGCCGCCGAGCCGCCCTCCGGCATGTGCTCGAGCACGTAGTCGATCGCCTGGCCGACCGACTGGATCTTCTCGGCGTCCTCGTCGGGAATGTTGATGCCGAACTCCTCCTCGAACTCCATGACGAGTTCGACGAGGTCGAGCGAGTCGGCCCCCAGATCCTTGATGAAGTTGGTCTCGCGCTTGACCTTGTCGCTCGTGACCTCGAGCTGGTCGCACACGATCTTGATCACCTTCTCCTCGACCTTCGGTGCATCCACGTTCGTCATGATTCCGTGCCTCCGTATCGTTTGGGCGCCGCGATTCTACCCACGCCGGCCGACCGTATCACATCGCGAACCCGCCATCGACCCGCAACACCTCGCCGGTCACGTATCCCGCGAGATCGCTCGCCAGAAACAGCACCGCATCCGCAACGTCGCCGGCGGTCCCGATCCGGCCGAGCGCCACGTGATCGAGGAACGCCGAGCGCTGCCGCTCGTCGAGCGCAGCCGCCATGTCGGTCTCGATCAACCCCGGCGCCACGACGTTGACCGTCACCCCGCGCGCGCCGACCTCGCGCGCCACCGACTTGCAGAATCCGATCAGTCCCGCCTTCGAGGCGGCGTAGTTCGACTGCCCCGCGTTGCCGCGCAGCCCCACCACCGACGAGATCGCGATCACGCGACCGTGCCGCTGCCGCACCATCGGCCGCAGCGCGGCGCGGGTGAAGCGATACGCGCCACCGAGGTTGACGTCGAGCACCTCCTGCCACGCCTCGCTCGTGGTGCGCAGAAGCAGCGCGTCCCGCGTGATGCCGGCGTTGTTGACGAGCACGTGCAGCCCGCCGAGCTGCTCGAGCACGCTCGCCACCGTCGCCTGCACCTGCTCGTCCGAACGCACGTCGGTCTCGAGCGCGAGGGCGCGCACCCCGTGGCGCTGCTCGATCTCGGCCGCGAGCGCCTTCAGCCGCTCGATCGATCGCGCCACGAGCGCCACGTGCGCTCCCGCCTGCGCGAGTCGGTGCGCGACCTCGGCGCCGATCCCGCGCGAGGCTCCCGTGACGAGTGCGACGCGTCCGCTCAGATCGATCCCGCAGGCCATGTCCACCCCATCCTCTCGAAGTCTTCCCATTCCATGAGCGAAGCGCACTTCGCCCCCCGATCGATCTGCCGCAGCATGCCGGCGAGCGCCCGACCGGGTCCGAGTTCGTAGAACTGCTCGAGCCCCGCCTCCCGCATGCCGCGCATGGTGTCGGTCCAGCGCACGGGGCGGCAGACCTGCTCGGCAAGCAGCCGTCGGATCTCGTCCGGCTCGCCGTGCGGGGCGCCGGTCACGTTGGAAAACACCGGCCAGCGCGGGGCGCGGATCTCCACCTGTTCGAGCTGCTCGGCGAGCCGTTCGGCCGCCGGCGCCATGAGCGGCGAGTGGTACGCGCCGGCCACGCGCAGGGGGACGACCCGCCGCGCACCGCGGGCGCGCAGCGGCTCGATCGCCCGCTCGACCGCCTCGGCCGCCCCCGAGATCACCGTCTGCCGCGGGCTGTTGTAGTTGGACACGACGAGCGGCGCCTCGGCGCTCGAGAGTTCGGCCACCACCTGCTCGACCTGCTCCGGCGCGAGACCGAGCACGCTCGCCATCGCGCCAGGACGGGCGTCGCACGCCTGTTGCATGAAGCGACCGCGGGCCGCGACGAGGCGCACCGCGTCGATCGGATCGATCGCGCCGGCGACCGCGAGTGCGGTGTACTC
>RFJN01000369.1 GCA_003694875.1 Planctomycetota bacterium
GTGGTGCGAGGGTGGCCGCCCGCACCGACCCCGCCCAGGACGGGCCATTGCACCGCCAGCCCCGGCTTCGGTGCAACGAACCATCGCCAACGTCGTTGGTGCGACGGCGAGACGCCTCCCGTCCGACGGCACCGGTCCGCCGGGACCGCACGCGTGCGCGAACACGCCGCCCACGAGGACACCACGAACCTCGCCCGCACCGACGAGACGACACGCCCCCCGCGCACGAGCCGCAGCACGAAGACGCCGATCACCACGGCACGCAGCGCCCTTCCGCGCCCCGTCGTTTCAGAGGCCTCGAACTCCGTCCCGGACCGGGCGCCCGGCGATCAGGAGACCCGCAACGAGTGCCGTTGCGAGCGCGAGCGCAGACGGCTCGGGCACAGGCACCGCAGCGAGTGTCTGCACCTCGCTCGCCGTCAGGGCCCCGCCGTAGATGCGCAGCTCGTCGATCGCACCCGCAAGGTACTGCCCGGCCGCGCGCGAACCGATGTAGAGCGCCGAGGCGTTCAGCGTCGAGCCGGTGAGCGTGTCGGTGCTCGTTCCCACCGCAGCCCCGTCGATGTAGAGCGTGAGCGTGGTGCCGTCCTTGACGAACGCGACATGGTGCCAGCCGCCGTCGTCGAACACCACCGGCGAGGACACCGTCACGCCGCTCGAGCCGTCGTAGCGACCGGCGTAGATCTTGCCGGTGGGATTCCGGTTGCCGTCGAGCAGCGCACGCAGGGTGTACGGATAGCCCCCGCTTCCCGCCCACTTCTCGACGATTCCGAGACTCGCGGTCGTGGGGGCCTGATGCGTCACGTCGATGCGCAGCCACAGCGCCAGCGAGAACGCGTCGTTCGTGTCGAAGTCGAGCAGCGGATCGTCCGCAACGACGGCCCGGTCGTCGGTGCCGTCGAGCAGCAACGCATCCCCCACCACGCCGCCCCCGAAGGCGGCAGCCCCCTCGATCGTCGCGTCCAGTCCGTTGCCCGACGCGTCGTTCCCGTTGCCGTCGAACGCCCAGTACGCATGGAGCGTCGCCCCCGTCGCCCGCTGGTGGACCCCGAACAGCACCAGCCCGCCGAGCACGACCGCGAGCGCCAGCCCCGTTCCCTTCGCGACCATGTCCGCTCCGAGCGCCTCCCTGCTCCCGCGCACGCGTGACCGCAAGCCGCCGCGACACCACCTTCGTCTCCGCGAGAATAGCCCCTCCGACGCACAAACGTCAAACACGTCGCATGGTTTTCTAGAGTGAGAAGACGTTCACACAACCGGGCGGCACGCCCCGCCGCCCGCCGCGCGCAACAGGACGTCGCGCCACCGCGGCCGTGCTATCATGGCGGGCGTCGGGCGAGCGGCGGAGGGGTCCGGATGCGGGCACGCAAGTCGGTGGCGGCGGGGGCACTCGCGGCGACGCTCGTGCTCGCCTGCAGCGGCTGTCTGTCGCTGGCCAGCCGCTCGGCCTCCGGCGAGTCGAAGGGCGCCGCCTCGCGCCACCTCGACCGGCCCTACACCTCGACCGGTGCCACACGCAAGCTCGAGGGCTCGGTGATCGACGAGGACACCAGCCAGGCGCAGGACGCGGTGGAGACCGAGCTGCTCAAGCGCATGCCCACCCCGCCCTGGTAGCGACGGCCCGCGTGTCGCCGCCCGCCGCGGGCGCTAGCGCGGCCGGAAGCTGCGCTGCTCGGCGCCGGGCTCGCACACCTCGAGCACGACATCGCTCTCGGGAAGCCACGCATCGAGAAGCTGCACGATGTGTCCGGCGAGCACGTCCACGAGCGGGCGCACCGAGGCGTCGCTCGCCGCGAGCAACAGCCGGTAGCGCTGCTGCAGTCCGCTGTCGCCCGGCCGCGGCACGAGGTCGACCTCGAGCCCCTGGACCCGCTCGAGCGCCGGCGCGAGCGGGCTGTGCTCGAGCACCCCGAGCGCGTCGAGCAGAAACCGCAGCGCCCCGAGGTCGAGACGCGGCCGGTTGCGCAGCAGCACGAGCCGCAACAGCGCGTCCATGTCCTCGGCGAGCGGATTGGCGAGCTCGGGGCGCAGCGGCCCGAGCGGCTCGAACGCCAGACCCGGCACGACGCGGGTGGCGAGGCGTGCGGTGACCCGCTCGGCGGCGAGCTCGCGGGAGAACCACGGCTGGGTCCAGCTCGCCTCGAGCGCCACCTTGCGCGGCCGCTCGTAGGCGTCCGGGATCTCGAGCCGCAGCCACGCCTCCGGCGCCCCCCGCCCCCCGTCGCGCTCGATCTCGTAGCTGCCCTCGGCGGGCCCGAGCCCCGACGGCACGAGCGGACGCATGCTGCCGTCCTCGCCGAGCTCGTAGACCCCCTCGACGGTGTGCAGCCGCATGCCGAGCGCGGGATCGAACGGGCGAATCGCGTAGCGCTCGTGCAGCCCGTCGACGGTGATCGGGCTCGCGGCCGCGCGGGTGAGGTTGGTGACCGGAACGCAGAACAGCGCGAAGACCTGCTCGCCGAGCCGCAGCGAGGCCGGGAAGCGGTGATCGAGATCGAACGCGATCGTCAGCCGCTGCCAGCGCCGCGGCGCTCCGGGCATGTCCACCCGCAGCCCGAGCGCCGCCTCGGGCAGGTAGAGAGAGCGCCGGATCGCCTCGAGCGGGTGCGGATCCTGCGCGCTCGGCTCGCGGCGCTCGCGCTGCCCGAACCGCACCCGGCAGGCGAGCCCCTCGGTGTCCTCGGTCACGCGAGCGGTATCGAAGCACGCGACCGCGCGCTCGAGGTGGGTACCGAGCAGCGACAGCACGCGCAGCGAAGCGGCGTAGCTGCCCATGTGGTTGACCTGCAGCCGCAGCGTCTCGAGCGGCTCGTTCTGCGGGTGCGAGGCCTGCAGATCGAGCGCGAGCCGGATCCCGCCGTCCTCGCGCGGCAGGGTGCGCACCGACCGCAGCCGCAGCGGCAGGATCTCGAGCGCGTCGGTGGTCCGGAAGCTCGCCTCGCGTCCGGCCCCGGCGCGCAACAGCAGCTCGGTTCCCGCCGGCAGAGTGAGCCGTTCGGCGAAGCGGCCGCCCACACGCGCCTGCACGAGCCCCATGGCGGGCACGGGCTGCAGCAGGAAGTCAAAGTACTGCCGGAACAGCCGGCGGCGCGCAGCGAGCACGTTCTCGCGCGCGACCTCGCGGGTGCGCGCGCTGAAGAACGCGAGCGCCTCGATCAGCCGCCGCACGTCCGGGTCGTCGCGTTCGAGCTGCGCACGGGGGTGCGCCGCCACGTACGCCATCCGGAAGTCCTCGAGCGCCTGCATCTCGGCGAGAAACGCCTTGTGGAGCGATTCGCTCGGCTGCACCGTCGCCTCCCGGGACCTAGCCCATCTTCAGAACGCCCTGCAGCTGCACGATACCGCCCTTGAGCTGCGTCACCGCCCCGCCGCCGATCGCGGTCTGCGCCGTGCCGGCGAAGCTGCCGATCGGACCGGAGACATCGACCTTCGCCTTGGCCGCGATCTGGATCTGCGCCGCCTCGAGAGCGAGCGTCGCCTTGCCCGCGATCTTGACCTGCGCCGCCTGCAGCTCGGCGCTCGCCCCGCCGTCGAGGGTGAGTTTCGAGCCCTTGAGCAGCGCCTTGCCGCTCGCCTCGAGTGTGAGTCCCGCCGCGCTCTTGATCGTGCTGTCGCCGCTCGAATCGAGCTTCAGCGTCCCGTCGCTGTGGTGCTCGATCTCCCGTGTCGCACGGCAGTCGATCGTGTCGGCCTGCAGGCGGAAGGTCCCGCACTGGATCTCGACGATGTCGGGCCCCTGCACGATCGTGCTCGTCTTCTTGCCGTCGCTGACCTCGGTGTAGATCCGCTCGCCGTCGAGCTGCAGCTGCTGCGACCGCTTGCCGTCGGCGTCCTCGACAAGCA
>RFJN01000370.1 GCA_003694875.1 Planctomycetota bacterium
CGTACAGGCTCTCGATCGCCTCGTCGCGCACCGCCGGATCGGGATCCTCGAGCAGCGGAACGAGCAGCTTCGCCGCCCCGAGTCCCCGCAGCTTGCTGAGCGCGGCGGCAGCACGGCGGCGCACGACCGCGCGCTCGCTGCGGCTCGCCTGCCCGAGATCGTGCACGAGCAGTTCCGCGAAGCTCTCGGGCAGCTCGCGCTCGGCCACCAGCAGCGCGACGTCGCCCACAAGCCGGCTCAACTCCTCGTCGTCGCGCTCGAGGGCGATCGCCACGAACGAGCGCAGCAGCTCCGTGCCGCCGGGCAGCTGCACGACACGACGCAGCACCGCAAGCCGCGTCTCGCGCGAGGGCTCCTGCTCGAGTTCGTCGACGAACCGCGCGCGCGCCTCATCGTCGGCGTCCGCGACCGCCTCGAGTTCCGCGAGCAGCTCCCGCAACCGGTCGCGGTCGAGTTCCGAGGCGTAGCCCGCCTGCCGCAGTACCGCGCGGGCGCGCGAGACGAAGGCGGTCGGCACGAAGACGTCGGTCCCGTCGAGCCGCGCCCCGGTGAGCGCATCGGTGAGCGCACCGGAGGCGTCGTCCTCGATCACCGCCGGGATCTGCGCGCTCTCGAGAAGCCCCTTGACGAGCCGCGCCTCGGACAGGTCGGCGGCGTTGTACACGCGCGCGAGTTCGACGTACTCCACCGTCTCGTCACCGCTCGGCGGCAGCTGGTCGCTCGTGTTCGACTCGGCGCCGCTGTAGGCGATCTGCACGGTCTCGGCGAGTTCGGCGCCGGCCTGCTGCGAGGCCTCGTCCTGCGGCGGCCGGTCCGGCTCGGAGGCGGGTTGCGTCATGGGTGGCGGTCTCCGTCTTCGTTCGGGGTTGTCGCGTCGCACGACGGCAGATCGATGCCGTGCTCGTGCGCGAAGGCGATCGCTTCCGGGTAGCCGGCGTCGGCATGCCGCATGACGCCGCTGCCCGGGTCGTTGGTCAGCACCCGCTCGAGCCGGCGCGCGGCGGCCTCGGTGCCGTCGGCCACGATCACCTGCCCGGCGTGGATCGAGTAGCCGATGCCCACCCCGCCGCCGTGGTGGATCGAGACCCAGCTCGCCCCGCTCGCGGTGTTGAGCAGCGCGTTGAGCAGCGGCCAGTCCGCGATCGCGTCCGAGCCGTCGCGCATGGCCTCGGTCTCACGGTTGGGGCTCGCGACCGAGCCGCAGTCGAGGTGGTCGCGTCCGATCACCACCGGGGCGGCGAGTTCGCCGTCGCGCACGAGTTCGTTGATCCGCAGCCCGAGCCGCGCCCTCGCCCCGTAGCCGAGCCAGCAGATCCGCGCCGGCAGCCCCTGGAACGCCACGCGCTCGCCGGCGAGCCGGATCCAGCGGCACAGGTGCTCGTCCTCGGGGAACAGCCGCAGGATCTCCTGGTCGATGCGGTGGATGTCGCGGCTCTCTCCCGAGAGCGCCATCCAGCGAAACGGTCCCTTGCCCTCGCAGAACAGCGGGCGGATGAACGCCGGCACGAAGCCCGGGAACGCGAACGCGCGCTCGTAGCCCTCCTCGGCCGCGATCCCGCGCAGGTTGTTGCCATAGTCGAAGGTGATCGCGCCGCGCTCCTGCAGCTTCACCATGCGCTTGACGTGCACGACCGCGCTCGCGCGCGCGCGCCGCTCGTACGCCTCGGGATCGCGTTCGCGCAGCGCGAGCGCCTGGGCGTACGGCATGCCGTGCGGCACGTAGCCGTTGCGCATGTCGTGCGCGCTCGTCTGGTCGGTGAGCAGATCGGGGGTGAAACCGATCGCGACGAGTTCGCTCAGCAGATCGACCGCGTTGCCGCACCACGCGATGCTGCGCGCCTGGCGGCTGCGCACCGCGGCGTTCGCGAGCCGGATCGCCTCGCGCAGATCGTGGGTGTAGACGTCGAGATACCGCGTCTCGAGCCGCCGGCGGATGCGCTTTTCGTCCACCTCGGCGATCAGCGCCACGCCCCCGAGCATGGTGACCGCGAGCGGCTGCGCACCGCCCATGCCGCCGAGCCCCGCGGTCACGACCACCCGCCCGCGCAGATCGGAGCCGAAGTGCTTGCGCGCCGCTGCGCCGAGCGTCTCGTAGGTGCCCTGCAGGATCCCCTGGGTGCCGATGTAGATCCAGCTGCCGGCCGTCATCTGGCCGTACATGATCAGCCCGCGCGCCTCGAGCTCGCGGAAGTGCTCCCAGGTCGCCCAGCGCGGCACCAGGTTGGAGTTGGCGATCAGCACCCGCGGCGCGTCGGGGTGGGTGCGGAACACGCCCACCGGCTTGCCCGACTGCACGAGCAGCGTCTCGTCGTCGCCGAGCCGCCGCAGCGTCGCCACGATACGGTCGAACGCCTCCCAGCTGCGCGCGGCGCGGCCCGAGCCACCGTAGACCACCAGCCGCTTCCAGTCCTCGGCCACCTCCGGATCGAGGTTGTTCATGAGACAGCGCAACGCCGCCTCGGTCTGCCAACTCCGGCAGCTGATCTCGCTGCCGCGTGGAGCGCGCACCGGTTGTCGCATGCTCGTGCCTCCCGCCGTCTCGCCGTGCGGGCCCGTCCGCGCGGCATGGTAGCGGCAGCGCGTGCGGCTCGGCAAGGGGCGCGACCCGCCGCGGGGCGGCGAGCGCTCGGGCTTCCGGCTATACTCTGTGCCGAACGGAGAGCAGGAGGACCCACCGTGCCCGAGACGAGCCTGATCACGATCACCGATCGCGCCCGCGAGAAGGTGCTGCAGTATCTCGAGGACGAGGAAAACCGCGGCAAGGCGCTGCGGGTCTACGTCGAGGGCGGCGGCTGCGCCGGCTTCCAGTACGGGCTCGCGTTCGACGACACGCGCGAGACCGACACCGTGCTCGAGGTGGAGGGGATCCGGATCGCGATCGATCCCATGAGCCAGACCTATCTCGAGGGTTCGGAGATCGACTACGTGGACGGGCTGTACGGCGCCGGCTTCAAGGTCAACAACCCCAACGCCACCGGCACCTGCGGCTGCGGCCACAGCTTCAGCGTCTGAGCCGCCGCGGCGCTACCAGCGCTCGTCCGAGCGCGGCTCGGGTTCGCGCGCCCGGAACGC
>RFJN01000371.1 GCA_003694875.1 Planctomycetota bacterium
GTGGAGGGGACCGGCGGGGTGGAGTACCGGCAGATCGTGTCGGTGGGCAACAACCGGCGACGCCTCGTGCTCTTCCCGCAACTCGAGGGCAGCTACGACGCGGCGACCGCGCGGGTGTGGGTCGCGCCGTTCGCCCCGGTCGACGTCAACACCGCCTCGCGCGCGGTGCTCGCCGCCTGCATGACGGGGCTGCGGCTGCGCGGGCAGCGGGAGCCGGCGGTCTCGCCGGCGCAGGCGCGTGCGGTGGCAGCGCGCCTCGCGGCCGCGCCGGTGCGCGATCCGGGCGAGCTCTCGGACCGGCTCGCCGCGGCGGTGGCGGCGGGCGAGATCGAGGCCGACGGCGCGCTCGCGATCTGGGCGAACGCGCTCGATCCGGGCTGGCGCGGGCTCGGCAGCCGGACGGTGCCCTTCACCTTCGAGACCGGCAACGTCTACACGGTCACGAGCTTCGCGGCGGTCGGCGACCGGGCGGGTGGGGAGCGTGCGCGACGCGTACAGCGCGAGGTGGTGGCCGTCGCGCCGGCGCGACCGCTCGTGTGGAACGTGGACAGCCAGGACCACTTCGCGGTCTCGCTTGCGCTCGCGGGTCCGGCCGGCCGGTGGGGGCCCTTGCGCCGGCCCGGACGTCGCGGTGCGTTCGTGCAGACGCTGCCCGTGCCGCCGCGGCAGGTGGGCAGTGCCATCGCGGGGGCGTGGTTCGACCGCTCGCACGAGCCCGGCCGCGGGCGGCTGCGGCTCGCCACCGGACGGGTGGCGGAGTGGACCGGCGGTCGCGGGCTGGTGCGACACTTCGACGAGCAGCCCGACGGGCAGCCGCTCGAGGCGAGCGGGTACGCGCTCGGCGGCTCGGCGTGGCCGCAGACCCCCGATCCGTTCGGCACCTGGCCGCGGCCGATCCTCGGCCCGGGCTGGTTCGAGGTGTGGTTGCGCCCGCAGGCCACCGGGGACTTCGTGGTGTTCGACGTGGGCGAGCAGGCCGAGACCGACCGGCTCGTGCTGCGGTACGACGCCGCGGCGGGCGAACTCGTGTTCGAGGCGTGGGACGCCGCGCTGCCCGAGCCCGCACCGGGCGGGGCGAGCCGGCCGTGCGCCCGGCTGCGTGCGCCGTGGCGGCCCGAGCCCGACCGCTGGTACCACCTCGCGGCCTGCTGGCAGGGCAGCCGTCCCGGCCAGCTCGCTCTGTTCGTGGACGGGCTCGCGGTGGGGCGCGCCGAGGCCGCGGACGGAATGTGGCGGCTCGGGGCGGGGATCGACGCGCTCGCGGACCGGATCCCGCTCGAGGACGCAACCGGACTGCCGCCCTCGGGTGCGGTGCAGGTGGGCACGGAGGTGGTGGAGTACGACGGGATCGAGGGCAACGCGCTGCGGGTCGTGGACCGCCCGCCGCCCGCCGGCTCGAGACCGCAGGCCCCGCGACCGCCCACCGGACGCGGCGCGCGCGGATCGCTCGCCCGCGCCCACGCGCCGCGCACGCCGGTGCGCCGCTGGGGCTACACGAACTTCTTTCTCACCGACCTCGGGGGGCTGTTGCGGGTGCTGTCCGTCGTCGCGCAGGCGACGGGGGTGGCGCTGCCGCGGGAGCTGCCGGTGCGCCGCGGCGGCGGGCGGCTGCGCTACCCGCTGCCCGCCGAGACGCCCATGGTGACGCTGCTGCCGGAGGACGGCAAGGACGCGGTGCTGCCCAACGACGCGCGGCGGATCCCCACGGCACCCGGTGGCCCGACGCTCGCTGCCCTCGGCTTCCCCCCGCACGGCTTCGTGCAGATCCGCCACGAGGTGCTGTACTACGGCCGGCTCGGTCCGCACAGCTTCGAGGACTGTGTGCGGCGGGTCTACGGCTGGTTCGACAACGACGTGGTCACGGTGCCCGACCCCAACACCCCCGGCGGAACGATCGAACTCGAGGGCTACCTCGCGTACACGCCGGTGGTGCTCGCCTCGATCGAGCTGACCGACGTCTCGGACTACGAGGACTTCAACGCCCCGGGCCAGAGTTCGGCGTCCAACCCGGTGCGCGGCTGGTGGTACGCGATCGACGGCGAGTGGTTGCGCGGCTTCCAGGCGCGCCACGTGCCCAACCCCGAGACCGGTGCGCTCGATCCGCGCTGGCGCAACATCGTGATCACCGCCGACGCGCCGGCCGACCTCTCCTCGCACGCGCGGGCGGCCTTCCGGGGACGCACCAATGCGGTCGGCTTCGACGACGAGCGCTGGCCGCGCGCCGACGGGTGGCAGCCCGGTGGCGCGGCGAAGTACGCGGCGCTGCTCGCGCAGCTCGAGCGCAGCCAGGGGGGGCCGTTTCCGGGCGCGAGTACCGCGCCGCCGGGGGCCAATCCCGACGACCGTCGTCCCGACCACATCCACCTTGGCATGGTGTGGGCGCGCGGGTTGTGGGAGCCCGACACCCCCGGCGTCTCGCCGCGGGCCCACGCCGCCGGCGCGGTCGTGCTGCCGGTGCACGGCCTCACCCGGCCGTACACCGGGGCGGGCGACCACGTGACGATGCTCGAGGCGGATGCGCCGCGGCTCGCGTTCGTGGTGCAGCGGGCCGCGCACGCGGCGGTGCTGTCGGCGGCGCTCGGCGAGCGCACGCTGCCATTCTGGCTGTGCACCTTCGACCGCGAGTTGCCCGCGGGCCGCTCCTGGTCGGCCGATCGGGGACTGCGCCTGGTGCAGCGGCCGAGCGGGGTGCTGCCGCTGCTCGAGACGTTTGCGGGGCGGGTCGGCGCGCCTGCGGTCGCCGACGCCGGAGGCGGTGCGCTGCGCGGCGAGATCGACGAGCTGCGCGTGGGCACCGACGCCGCGGCGGCGCAGCGGCTCGTGCGGATCGCGCGTGCGGTGGGCGCCCGGCGGGCGGGGCGTTCCGGACGCCGCATCCTGGCACCGAGTGCCGAGCCGGTGCCGCCCATGTTCGGAACGCCGCTGCACCAGGCGATGTGGGA
>RFJN01000372.1 GCA_003694875.1 Planctomycetota bacterium
CATGAACGAGCCCGAGCTGGTGCTGTGCGACGAACCGACCGGCAACCTGGACCAGCGCACCGCCGAGGGCATTCTGGAACTGCTGTGGAAGCTCAAGGATGAGTTTGCCTCGAGTTTCGTGCTCGTCACGCACGACCTGGCGCTCGCCGCGCGCGCCGACCGGCAGCTCGTGCTGCGCGATGGCCGTGTGGCGGACGAGGTGGTGAACTCGGCATAGCGGGGAGTGCGGTCATGCCGCGGGTGCTGGTCAAGAGCGGGCCCAACGCGGGCACCGTCTACGAGATCGGGGACGCGCCACTGATCATCGGGCGCGACGACCGCGCCGAGATCCAGATCCTCGACCAGGGGGTGTCGCGGCGGCACGCCGAGGTGTTCCGCGTGGGCGAGATGCACTTCGTGCGCGATCTGCAGAGCCGCAACGGCACCTTCGTGAACGAGGAGCGCATCGAGCAGGAGCTGTTGCGCGACGGCGACGAGCTGCGCATCGGCTCGACGATCCTGCTGTTCGAGGACAAGGGCGGCGGGGTGCTCGCGCCCTACCCGCCGCGCCGGGTGCGGCTCGCCCCGCATGCGGACGCCACCACGACGATCCGCATCGACGAGCACGTGGCGAGCGATCTCGACGATCTCGCCGAACCGGACGCGGCCGCGCTGCGGGCGCGCGACGTGCGCCGGCTGTACCGCTGCGCGCAGATCCTCGCCGAGGCGCGCGATCCGCAGCGGCTCGCCGAGCAGGTGGTCGAGCTGACCGCGACGGCGTTGCGCGCCGACCACGCGTGTCTGTTCCTGCGCGCCGAGGGCAGCCGCGAGCTCGAGTTGCAGGCGACCTACCAGCCGCCGGAGCACGCCGGCCGTGGGGTGCCGGTGATCTCGGCGGGCGCGATCCGCAAGGTGGTGGCGACCGGGCGCGCGATCCTGAGTTCGGGCGAGCCGAGCGGTCCGAGCCCCGATCCCGGCAAGTCGGTGCTCGGGCTCGGGCGGCCGCGCTCGGTGATCGCCGCGCCGCTGATCGCCATGGAGCACGTGCACGGGGTGCTGTACGTGGCGGCGCACGAGGACGGCGAGCACTTCGACGAGCCGGCGGTGGAGTTCGTGAGCGCGGTGGCGCTGCAGACCGGGATCGCGCTGCAGAGCCTGTGGCTCGCGCAGAAGCAGGAAAAGGCGCTGTTCTCGACGGTGCGCACGCTCGCGGGGCTGCTCGAGCTGCGGGATCCGGTCTACACCGGCCACTCGGCGCGGGTGGCGAGCTACTGCGCGGCGATCGCGCGCGCGCTCGGGCTCGCGCCGTCGGAGTCGCGGCGGATCCAGATTGCGGCGCTGTTGCACAACGTGGCGCACATCGTGGTGGGCAGCGGCACGTACGAGGAGTCGAGTTCGGCCGAGGCGCTGCGCAAGCGCTACGAGATCAGCGAGAAGATCATCCGGCGCATCGAGGGGCTCGAGTTCGTGCTGCCGGTGATCCGCAGCTACCACGAGCGCATGGACGGCAGCGGGCTGCCGGACGGGCTCTCGGGCGACCGGATCCCGCTCGCCGCCCGGATCCTGGCGGTGGCCGACCGGCTCGACAGCCTCATGGTGCTCGGGGTGCCGCCCGAGCACCGGCGGCTGAGCCTCAAGGAGGCGCTGCTCAAGCTGCGCGAGGAGGCGCCGGGGCGCTTCGACGAGCGGGTGGTGGACGCGCTGATCGTCGCGCACCGTTCGGGCCAGTTGCGCAAGCCCGAGTTTCGCCAGCAGGGCTGAGCGCGCCGCGTCGCGCGGTGTGGCGAGCGGACACGTACGGAGAGACGCAGCATGGACAGCGAACGACGGCGGGACTTCATCCGGGAGATCGTGCGCCGCGATGTCGAGCGCGGCACCTACGGCGGGCGCGTGGTGACGCGCTGGCCGCCGGAGCCCAACGGGTATCCGCACATCGGGCACGCCAAGTCGATCGTGCTGAACTTCGGGATCGCCGAGGAGTTCGGCGGCCGGTGCCACCTGCGCTTCGACGACACCAACCCCGAGGGGGAGTCGATGGAGTACGTCGAGGCGATCATGCGCGATGTGCGCTGGCTCGGCTACGACTGGGGCGAGCACCTGTACTTCGCCTCGGACTACTTCGAGCAGCTGTACGCGTACGCCGAGGCGCTGATCCGCGCGGGCAAGGCGTACGTCTGCAGCCTCAGCCTCGAGCAGATCCGCGCCTCGCGCGGCAGCGTGACCGAGCCCGGCACCCCGAGTCCGTACCGCGAGCGCAGCGTGGAGGAAAACCTCGATCTGTTCCGGCGCATGCGCGCGGGCGAGTTTCCCGACGGGGCGCACGTGCTGCGGGCGAAGATCGACATGGCGTCGCCCAACATGCTGCTGCGCGATCCGCTTCTGTACCGCATCCGGCACAAGGCGCACTACCGGCGCGGCACCGAATGGTGCATCTATCCCATGTACGATTTCGCGCACTGTCTCTCGGACGCGATCGAGGGGGTGACGCACTCGATCTGCACCCTCGAGTTCGAGAACAACCGGGCGCTGTACGACTGGATCCTCGAGAACACGCCGGGGATCGAGCAGCCGCGGCCGCACCAGTACGAGTTCGCGCGGCTCGATCTGAGCTACACCGTCATGAGCAAGCGCAAGCTCAAGGCGCTCGTCGAGGCCGGGGTGGTCTCGGGCTGGGATGATCCGCGCATGCCGACGCTCGCCGGGCTGCGGCGGCGCGGGGTGCGGCCCG
Organism: Planctomycetota bacterium; assembly: GCA_003694875.1. GTDB lineage: Bacteria > Planctomycetota > J058 > J103 > J103 > J103. Next base: position 2,708 of record RFJN01000372.1, read on the forward strand.
AGGCGATCCGCGCGTTCTGCGAGCGGATCGGGGTCACCAACGTCAACAGCACCGTCGACATGGCGCTGTTCGAGCACACGATCCGCGAGGATCTCAACCACGAGGCGCCGCGGCTCATGGCGGTGGCGCGTCCGCTGAAGGTGGTGCTCGAGAACTGGCCCGAGGGCGAGTCGCAGTGGATCGACGCGCCGCTGTGGCCGCGGGACGTGCCGCGAGAGGGCACGCGCGCGGTGCCGTTCGGGCGCGAGCTGTGGATCGAGCGCACCGACTTTCGCGAGCGGCCGCCGGAGGGCTGGCGGCGGCTCGCGCCGGGGCGCGAGGTGCGGCTGCGCTACGCGTACGTGATCCGCTGCGAGGGGCTCGAGCGGGATCCCGAGACCGGCGAGGTGACGGCGCTGCGCTGCCGCTATCTGCCCGAGACGCGTGGCGGGCGCAACCCCGAGGGCCGCACGGTCGAGGGCACGATCCACTGGGTGTCGTGCGCGCACGCGCAGCCGGCCGAGCTGCAGCTCGTCGACCGGCTGTTCTCGGTGCCCGATCCCGACGCGGAACTCGCCGCGGGCCGGCAGCTGACCGAACTCGTGCATCCGGGTTCGCTCGAGGTGGTCACGGGGTGGGTGGAGCCGCGGGTCGCCGAGCTGGCGCCGGGCGAGCGGGTGCAGTTCGAGCGGCTGGGCTACTTCTACGCCGCACCGGAGCAGCACCGGCCGGGCGAGCGGCTCGTGTTCGTGCGCATCGTGCCGCTCAAGGACCGGTGGGCGGCGCGCGAGCAGGAGCGGGCGCGCGAGGCGCTCGAGCGCGCGCGGGCCGAGAAGGCGCGCGAGAAGGAGCAGCAGCGCCGGCGTACGCAGCAGGCGGCGCGACGGCCCGAGGAGCTTCCGGCCCCGAGCCCGGAACTGGCGCGGGCGCGCGAGCGGTTCATGGCGCGCTGGGGCCTGGGGGCGCGGGAGGCGGCGCTGCTCACGCGCGAGGACGAGACGGCGGCGCTGTTCGAGGCGAGCGTCGAGGCGGGGGCACCCGCCGAGGCGGCCGCGCGCTGGATCCTGAACGAGGTGGCGGGGCTGCGGCGGCAGCTCGAGGTGTGCCGTCCGCTCGCGCCCGAGGCGCTCGCGCGGCTGATCGGGCTCGTGGAGGCGGGGCGCATCGGCGGCCCGGCGGCCAAGCGGGTGCTCGCGACGATGCTCGAGACGGGCGAGGATCCCGAGGCGATCGTCGAGCGCGAGGGGCTCGAGCGGATCGACGACGCGGGGGCGCTCGAGGCGCAGCTCGAGGCGATCTGGGCGGCGCACCCCG